>CAZKRQ010000314.1:0-2502 GCA_964555125.1 uncultured Oscillospiraceae bacterium | reverse complement strand
AGTACAGGCCGATTTCCGGATAGCCCTCGCGATGCGCGACGCGCGCCATCGCCAGGTACATACCAACCTCGGAGCACTCGCCCTCGAAGTTCTCGCGCAGGCCCGCCTTAATCTCCTCGGAGACATCCTTGGCGACGCCGACGACATGCTCGGCCGCCCAGGTCATCTCGCCGGACTGCTCGGTGAACTTAGAAGCGGGAACGCCGCAAACCGGGCATTTCTCAGGGGGATTCTCACCCTCATACACATAGCCGCAGACGGAACAGACGAATTTTTTCATGGTACAGGACTCCTTTATTAAAAAATTTCTATGATCCTGCGCGGCCGGAACAGCCGCGCGAAACGACCGCTTGCGCGGTGGTTTTATTGTGAAACGCCGCTTTTCTGCGTCGCGCGGCGGCAATCCGCGCAGCGGCCCATGAAGTTCAGGCGGCAGGCCGTGACATCGCCGCCGCTCGCCGCTTCGGCCTGCGCGTGCAGGCCGTCGGGCACACGGACAGAGGGCATATCGATGACGGCGCCGCACTCGGTGCAGATAAAGTGCGCGTGGGGGCGCGTGTCGCCATCGAACCGCTCCAAACCCTGGACGACGCCGATCGAGGCGATCTCGCCCTGCCTGCGGAACACCGTCAGATTGCGGTAAACCGTGCCGAGGCTGAGCTCGGGGATAGAGGGCTTGAGCTGGGCGTAAACCCACTCGGCGGAGGGATGTATGCCGGTGGATCGTATGCAATTCAGAATCGCGTCACGCTTGTGAGAGTGCTTAAAAACCATACAGAATTCTCCGAGTTTTGGCGCTTGACTATATTAATAATAATACTCATTATCGATTTTGTCAACTGCTTTTTGCGCCGGATACTGCGCCGCCAGTTGTCGGGTCAGGAGCTCCGCGCGCTGTGGACCGGAAGAATTCCCGTCAGTGCGGACGGGGACGGAGGGACAGGCCCTGAGCGGCGGGCATGTTGCTTTTCGGCGCGAAAGGGCATATAATTGCTTGCGCAAAGGCGCTGTGCGCCGCGCACTGAATTGAGGAGAGAGAATATGGGAGTTTTAAACGGCTTAGAGCCGGCAGGCGTGCTGAAGATCTTTGAGGAGCTGTGCCAAATCCCGCATGGGTCGGGGAATACCCGCGCAATCAGCGAGTATTGCGTTGCCTTTGCGCGTGCGCGCGGGCTGGAGGCGCGGCGGGACGGGAGCGGCAACGTTATCATTTATCAGGGGGCATCCGCGGGCTATGAGAACGCGGCGCCGGTCATCGTGCAGGGGCATCTCGACATGGTGTGTGAGCGGGCCCCGGGCTGCCGCGTGGATCTGCACAGAGAGGGCCTGCGTCTGGCGACCGACGGCGACGCGGTCTGGGCCGAGGGCACGACGCTGGGCGCCGATGACGGCATCGCCGTCGCGATTGCGCTCGCGCTGCTCGACGCGGGTGATCTGCCGCATCCCCCGCTTGAGGTGCTGTTGACGGTCGACGAGGAAATCGGGATGTTGGGCGCGGCGGCGCTTGATTTCACCCCTCTCAAGGGGCGTATGCTGCTCAACATCGATTCGGAGGTCGAAGGGGTGTTTACCGTGAGCTGCGCGGGCGGCGCCGTGGCGCGGTGCGCGCTGCCGGTGCGGCGAGAGGGGTGCGGCTGGCCCGCGCTGGAGCTGGAGATCACCGGCTTGACGGGGGGACACTCGGGCGTGGAGATCGACAAAAACCGGGCCAACGCCAACCAGCTGATGGGTCGGGTGCTCTGCGCCGCGGCGGCCGCCTGTGCGCTGCGTGTGCAAACGGTCGAGGGCGGCATGAAGGACAACGCGATACCGACGTCATGCAGGGCCGTTGTGCGCGCGCAGGAGCCCGACGCCGTCGAACGCGCCGCACAGGAGCTGCGGGCCGCCTTTGCGCGAGAATACGCGAGGACCGATCCCGAGCTGGAGCTGCGCAGCCGGCGAATCGATCCACACAAGGAGGAGCCGCTCGACGCGCGCAGCACGCAGGCGGCGATCTGCCTGCTCGTCTGCGCGCCGAACGGCGTGCAGCGCATGAGCGCGGAGATCGAGGGGCTGGTGCAGACCTCGCTCAATCTCGGCGTTCTGCAAACGCGGCGAGAGCGGATTGAGGCGTCGTTCTGCATTCGCAGCTCGGTTGCGAGCGAGAAAGAGATGGTGAAGCAGCGGCTTGGCTGCCTGATGGAGCAGCTCGGCGGTAAAGTAGCGATTTCCGGCGACTATCCCGCGTGGGAGTATCGCGCGGATTCGCCGCTGCGCGCGCGGATGGTCGAGGTGTTCCGCGAGCAATATGGGCGGGAGCCAAGGATCGAGGCGATTCACGCGGGCGTTGAGTGCGGCCTGTTTTGCGGCAAGGCCCCGGGGCTTGACTGCGTCTCGTTCGGGCCGGACCTGACCGAGATCCACACGCCGCGCGAAAGGCTGCACCTCGCGTCGCTGCGCCGGGTTTGGGCGTTCCTGATCGAGGTGCTTCGGCGGCTGCGCTGATAAAAAACTGACGCAACA
>CAZKRQ010000313.1:996-2511 GCA_964555125.1 uncultured Oscillospiraceae bacterium | reverse complement strand
CAGCGCGCTGAGGATGCCGAGCGCGGCGATCGCGAGCAGCACGATGCGGGAAAGGTTCATGTTCTGCTTCTCGGTCGCGTCCTTTTTGACGATGCCCTGATAGATGTTCTTTGCGACCGCCGACGCCGCGATGAGCAGATAGGAATCCGACGAGCTGATGGCCGCCGCGAGAATACCCGCCATCACAATACCGGCCAAAAACGCGGGCAGCAGCCCCTGCGCGAGCACGATGAAGACATTCTCCGCGCCGCCCGCCGTCAGAAGCACGGGCTCAACCGGGAACAGCGCGCGGCCGACAAGCCCGATAAACACGGCGCTGCACAGCGAGATGACGACCCACACCGTCGCGATGCGGCGCGAGCGGGTGAGCTCGTCCACGCGGCGAATCGCCATAAACCGCAGCAGCACCTGGGGCATACCGAAATAGCCCAGCCCCCAGGAGAGGGTCGAGACGATGGTCAGAAAGCCGTAATAGCCGGGCGTGCCGAATTGCGGCGCGCCGTTTGCGACCGCCTGCACACCGGCCGCATCCACCTGCGGGGACGCCAGACCCGTAAACGTGAGAAAGCCCGGGATCGACTTTGCGTTTTCGATCACGGCCCCAAAGCCGCCCGCCGCGGCGACGCCGGTGCCGAGGACGACGACGAGCGCGGCGACCATGACAATGGCCTGCATAAAGTCAGAGACGCTCTCGGCCAGAAAGCCGCCGAGAAAGGTATAGGTCAGGATAAACACCGCGCCCACCAGCATCATCAGGCGGTAATCCAGCCCGAAGAGGGTGGAAAACAGCTTGCCGCAGGTGACGAAGCAGCTCGAGGCATAGACGGTGAAAAAGATCAGGATAAAGAGCGCCGCGATCAAAAGGATGACCTTTTTCTTTTCGCGATAGCGGTTGCTCAGAAAGTCAGGCACCGTGATCGAGTTGTTGGCCACGAGCGAATAGCGGCGCAGCCGCTTCGCGACAATGAGCCAGTTGATATAGGTGCCCAGGGCGAGGCCGATCGCCGTCCACGCTGCGTCCGCGAGGCCGCACCAATACGCGAGGCCGGGAACGCCCATCAGCAGATACCCGCTCATATCCGACGCCTCGGCGCTCATCGCCGCGACCCACGGCCCCAGCGAACGGCCGCCGATAAAATAATTTTCGCTGTCCTTATTCGCCTTTTTCGCGAAATAGACGCCAATGCCGACGACCGCGAGCATATAGATCACCATCGCGCTCAGTGTCTGCGTTGCGTTGGACATAGTGTAACTCCCCCTTATCGCTATATATAAAGTAAATTATAGCAAAGGTCGGCCGTGAAATCACCTGACTATATGACAGGAATTTTTCTCTCGTTCGCGCCTGTTTTTTGTATATTTACACATGAAATTCACGCGGGCCCGCGCGTTCTTCCTCCTCGCCCCGCTCGATTGCCCGGTTTTTCTTGCGAGCTCTTTCGCGCAAGACAGGCAAAATCACCCCCTATTCGGCATATCTATCTAAAAGAAAGGGGTGGAACCGTGATTCTCGAT
>CAZKRQ010000313.1:0-986 GCA_964555125.1 uncultured Oscillospiraceae bacterium | reverse complement strand
GATACCTTGTTGACGCTGCTGCGCGAGCTGTTTTATATTCCCTTATCCATCTCGACAGGCAGCTTCCCCAAGCCGCTGAGCAGCGCCGAGGAGCAGGAGTGCTTCGCGCGGCTCGCGCAGGGAGACCGCGCCGCGCGGGATACGCTCATCAGCCGGAACCTGCGGCTCGTGGTTCACGTCGTGAAAAAATATTACAACGCGCAGAACGACCAGGACGATCTGATCTCGATCGGGACGATCGGGCTCATCAAAGCCGTCGACACCTTCAGCGCCGCCAAGGGCGCCCGGTTCGCGACCTATGCCGCGCGCTGCATCGACAACGAGGTGCTCATGCAGTTCCGCTCCGCGCGCAAAAACCGCAGCACCGTCTCGCTGAGCGACCCTCTCGAAAGCGACGGCGGCGCGCTGACGGTGCTCGACGTGCTCTGCGACGAGGAGGACATCGCGGAGCAATCCGAGCTCATCCAGGAGCTCGAGCGGCTGCGCGCGGTCGTCTACAGCCGTCTGCGCGGCCGGGAGCTGCGCATCATCGAGCTGCGCTACGGCCTTACCGGGCGCGACCCCTGCACGCAGCAGCAGGTCGCCGCGCTGCTGGGCATCTCCCGCTCTTATGTTTCCAGGCTGGAAAAAAGAGCCCTCGAGAAGCTGCGCGACGAGCTGGGCCCGCAAAACGGCGAGGAATGACAATCGGACGCGAAGAAAATTCAGAGCCCGCTCCCGGCATGGGGCGCATTGACGCTTTCAGCTGGCTCGACTTGCGCTTTGCGGCCCCGCATAAATCGCTTCTCCCGCCCGTTGACAGAGACAATGATCCCGCAATCTGATAAGAGATTGCGGGATCATTCGCAAGTAAAAGCAGCCAAAGCAGACATGTTTTTCGCTGTTCTCCGGCGGGCTTCATTCCCCCGTTAAAACTCAATAAAATCGGTCCCCTCGCCCGGCGTCTGCCGGATGGCCTCCTCATCGCACCCGGCATATGCAGATAC
>CAZKRQ010000312.1:0-2511 GCA_964555125.1 uncultured Oscillospiraceae bacterium | reverse complement strand
ACAGGTCGGTTGAGCTTTTTTCCTCTTTCTATTCTCCTCTCTCGGTGATCTTTGCTGTTGGCTTATCGAGATGGTCAACGCAAAACCCCGTTCGGTTCACTCGAATGGGGTTTTGCGTTGCTGATCTGTTTGGCCGGTTTACCTTAAACCGGCTTGATGGCTTTCATTTCCTCGGCGCAGCCTTCGCCCCGTGTCAGGATATTCGCTTTACGCGCATGAATATTCAATTATTTGCGGATGAATATTGAATATTTACGATTAATATCGCTTATTTTAATAAAAATATCAGAAAAACAATTATAAATGCAATAAAACAGAAAATATTAAGTTTTTTTACTTAATTTCAAAATATTCAAAAATTGTATGCTCATAAATATGCGTATATAATGTGTTTACAACATAGATACGGAAGGAATTGAAGAAAATGAAAAAGGTACTTTCCCTGCTTCTCGCGCTGGCTCTTGCGTTCGCGCTGTGCGCGTGCGGCAACGCCAACACCCCGCAGGACAGCGACGACACCCCTGACGACACGCCCGAGAAGGTTCAGCTCAAGATTCTCGACACCGAGTATGCGGTTGAGGATTACGCGATCTGCGTCGCAAAGGAAAACACCGATCTTCTCGAAAAGGTCGACGCCGCGCTCAAGGAGCTCAAGGACGACGGCACGCTGCAAAAAATCGTCGACAAATACATCAGCGGCGTCGAGCACGACCTTGTCTTCCAGGCGGATGCCGAGGGCAAGGACGAGCTGCATATGGCGACCGAAGCGACCTTTCCCCCTTATGAGTTTTACGATGGCGACGACATCGTCGGCATCGACGCGGAGGTAGCCGCCGCGATCGCCGACAAGCTCGACATGAAGCTCGTGATCGACGACATGGCCTTTAACACCATCATCGTCGCCGTGCAGACCGGCAAAGCGGATATGGGCATGGCGGGCATGACCGTCACCGACGAGCGCAAGGATGAGGTCAATTTCACCTCCAGCTATGCGACCGGCGTTCAGGTGGTCATCGTGCCCGAGGACAGCCCGATCACCTCGGTTGACGACCTTTTCGCCGAGGGCGCGAATTACAATATCGGCGTGCAAACGCAGACGACCGGCGATCTGTACACCACCGGCGACCTGGAGGATGTGGGCCTCGCGACCGTTCAGCGCTACAACAACGGCGCCGACGCAATCGCCGCGCTCGTTGCGGGCAAGATCGACTGCGTCGTCAT
The DNA here is from genome assembly GCA_964555125.1 of uncultured Oscillospiraceae bacterium. Taxonomy (GTDB): domain Bacteria; phylum Bacillota; class Clostridia; order Oscillospirales; family Ruminococcaceae; genus CAZKRQ01. Next base: position 1,290 of record CAZKRQ010000312.1, on the reverse strand, counting down.
CGACAACGAGCCCGCGAAGGCGTTTGTCGCGTCGAATAACGGCTGACAAAAACTCCAAATCCATCTTTCTACATTCTACAAATAGGGGCGCGCAAACGCCCCTATTTGCTTGACACAGCGCCGTAATCGCGGCGATAATAGAGAGGATACTCCGGCTCGATTGGGAGGTCGCTTCCGGCGCCGGGCGGGCAGCGCGTGAGAAAGACGGCTTGCGCGCCGCGTCTCTATTTCATCAATCTATTTAGGGGGAACTATTTTGGCGGCTTGGTTTGAAGGTCTCAAGGCGGATTTCATCAAATGCTTTATCACAAAAAATCGATGGCGCTTTATTGTGACCGGCATCGGCAACACCCTGCAAATGACAGCGATCGCGCTCTGCATCGGCATCGTGATCGGGGTTCTGATCGCGGTCGTGCGCAGCACCTGGGATAAAAACGGCGACTCCATGCGCGGCCCGGCCCGGCGCGTGCTCGGCTTTTTCAACGCGCTGTGCAAAATTTATCTGACCGTCATCCGCGGCACGCCGGTCGTGGTGCAGCTCATGATCATTTACTACGTTGTGTTCGCCTCCTCCAACAACGGCGTGCTCGTCGGCGCGCTCGCGTTCGGCATTAATTCGGGCGCGTATGTCGCCGAAATCTTCCGCAGCGGCATCATGAGCATCGACAACGGACAGTTTGAGGCGGGCCGCAGCCTCGGCTTCAACTACATTCAGACCATGCGCTATATCATTGCGCCCCAGGCCTTTAAAAACGTCCTGCCCGCCCTCGCGAACGAATTCATCGTTCTGCTCAAGGAGACCTCGGTCGCGGGCTATGTTTCGGTCAACGACCTGACCAAGGGCGGCGACATTATCCGCGGCGCGACCTATGTTCAGTTTATGCCGCTGCTCGCCGTTGCCGTCTGTTATCTCGTGATGGTGATGTTCTTCACATGGCTCGTCGGCAAGCTGGAGCGCCGTCTGCGCGACGGCAAAGCGCCGACCCGATCCCGGCGCAGAGCGAAAGGGGGCAATCTCTGATGAACAGCGGCGAAGTATTGATCCAGGTCGAAGACCTGCATATGCATTTTGACGGCGGCGATATCAAAGCGCTCGACGGCGTGAGCACCGCCGTGCACAAGGGCGAGGTCATGGTTGTCATCGGCCCGTCCGGCAGCGGCAAGAGCACCTTTCTGCGCTGCCTGAATCTGCTCGAGAAGCCGACGGGTGGCCACGTCATCTTCGAGGGCGTCGACATCACCGACCCCGCCGTCAACATCAATATCCACCGGCAGAAAATGGGGATGGTG
>CAZKRQ010000311.1:0-2524 GCA_964555125.1 uncultured Oscillospiraceae bacterium | reverse complement strand
GGTGCGTCACCTCGATGGTTTGCAGCGCGCACTGATTGCACTCGCAGTTATGAACGCATTCGCACACGTCGCACTTCACGCCGGTATTGGTCATATCGTTTCACCTCCTCGCGATTCGTTGCCCTTAGTATGCCCCGTCTTCGCGAGCGGTAAACCTCCGCCCGAAAATCGCCTGCCAAAAAAGGGCACGGACGCAGAAAAGCGAAAGCGCGGACAGCCCGGCTTTACAGGACGCAAGGGAAACGCCGGAGCTGGCAAACGGTGCCGGCGAAGCCGCCTGTCTGCGTTCGCGCCGCCCCGGCTCCGCCTTCGGCAATGTCTCCCCCGACGGCTTTGAGGTCTTTCAGCCCTTCTCTTCGCCCTTCAGCGCCTGCGCCGCCCGCAGAAACGCCAGCCTCGAGGCGGCGAAGCTGATGCCGCCCTGCATAAAGCAGGCATACGGCGGGCGGATCGGGGCGTCGCAGGACAGCTCGATCGACGACCCGTTTGTAAACGCGCCCGCGGCCATGATAACCTTGCTGTCATAGCCGGGCATATCGCTCGCCTCGGGCGCGGCAAAGCTGTCGACCGGCGAGCTCGCCTGCACCGCGCGGCAAACCGCGGTGAGATTCCTCTCGTTTTTCAGCATCAGCGTCGTCACAATATCGCTGCGCCGTGCGTTCCACCGCGGCTCGACGTCAAAGCCGAGCCGTTCAAACAGCGCCGCGCAGTAGACGGCGCTTTTGAGCGCCTCCGCCGTGACCGCCGGCGCGAGATAGACGCCGAGATAGACGTCGCGCAGCCCGGCCGGGTTGCAGCCGATCTCCCGGCCCGTGCCCGGCGCCGTCAATCGGTGCGCGCAGAGCTCCACAAGATCGGCTCGCCCGGCAATATAGCCGCCCGTCGGGGCAATCGCGCCGCCCGGGTTTTTGATGAGCGAGCCGACGATCAGGTCGGCGCCCGCCTCGAGCGGCTCGATCGTCTCGGTGTATTCGCCATAGCAGTTGTCGACAAAGATCACCGCGTCGGGGTTGCCCCTGCGGGCCGCCGCCGCGATCTCGCGAATCTCCGCGCAGGAAAAGGCGCGCCGGATCGCGTAGCCCCGCGAGCGCTGGATATGCACGACCCTCGCGCCGGCGGCCCGCCGCTCGATCCCGGCGTAATCGGGCTCGCCGTTTACCAGCGGCGCCTCCTCATACCGCACGCCGTATTCGGCCAGCGACCCCATCGCCTCTCCGCCAAGCCCGATCACGCCCGCCAGCGTATCGTAGGGCCGGCCGGTGGCGGCAAACAGCGTGTCCCCCGGGCGCAGCAGGCCGAACAGCGCCACCGTCAGCGCGTGGGTGCCGCTCATGAACTGAACGCGGCACAGCGCGTCCTGCGCGCCGACAATATCCGCGAAAACCCGGTCGAGCAGATCCCGCCCGACGTCGCCGTAGCCGTAGCCCGTCGAGCCCGCCAGATGCTGCGCGCCGACCCTGTTTTTGACAAACGCGTCGAGCACCTTCAGCTGGTTGCGCTCCTTGACCGCCTCGATCTGCGCGAACACCGGCGCGCACTGGGCCGTCAATTCCGCGTCCAGCGCGCAGAGCTCCTCCGAAATTCCATATCGTTGAAACATAAAAATTTATTACTCCAAGTTATCTGAGTGCAGCCGCGCGAGATAGCCGGCCGTCAGCGCGAGCAGCCGCCGTGTGTTGTCCACGTCCTCGAGGTTGACGCTGCTCGCCGCCGTGTGGATATTGCGGCCGCACACCGACAGGCCGATCACCCGGCAGCCGCCGGCCGCGCGCTGGATCGACCCCGCGTCGGTGCCGCCCGAAATGCGGGTTTTGGTCTGCCACGGGATGCCGTTTTTCTCCGCGAGGCCCGCGATCTCCTCATAGAGCTCGCGGTCATAATAGGTCGCCCCGTCCGCAAAGCTGATGATGGGGCCCAGCCCCTGCGCCGCGATGCGGTCGGGCGCGTCAAAGCCCGCGTTGTCCGCGCCGCCGCCCACGTCGAGGATCACCGCGTAGGCCGGGCGCACCGCGAAAGCCGCCGTCTGCGCGCCGCGCAGGCCCAGCTCCTCCTGCACGGTGAACGCGCAGCAGATGTCGCAGGGCAGGTCGTCGCGCGCGAGCAGCTCAAGCAGCATCGCGCAGCCGAGCCGGTCGTCGAGCGCCTTGCCCACCACCGCCCGGTCGCCCAGCGGGTGCAGCTGCGTGGCGAACACCGCGACATCGCCGAGCCTTGCCCATTCCTCCGCCTCTTTGCGCGAGCGCGCGCCGATGTCGAGATACATATCCTCGAGCCGCGGCACCTTTTCCTTGTCCTTGCGCAGATGGGAGGGCGCCATGCCGAGCACACCCCGCGCGCCCGTGCGCGGCAGCAGCAGCTGACGCCCGCAGAGCGTCTGCCCGTATACCCCGCCGACGTTGATAACGCGCAGCAGCCCCTCCTCGTCGATGTGATTGACCAGGAAGCCCACCTCGTCCATGTGCGCCGCAAACAGGATCGGCCGCGGGGGCGTTTTCTCTCCGCGGCGGCGCGCGATCACGTTGCC
>CAZKRQ010000310.1:0-2525 GCA_964555125.1 uncultured Oscillospiraceae bacterium | reverse complement strand
TATGGCCGTGAAGACAGGCATCGCCTGCGGCGCGCTCGCCATTCTCGTGCCCGAGGTCCCCTGTGATTTTGAAAAGGACATCATCGATCGGATGCTGTACACACAGAGCACCGGCAAGCGCCATTTCATCATCGTGGTCGCCGAGGGATGCAGCAGCTCCTATAAGCTGGCGAAAAAGATCGAGGAGCGCACCGGCATCGTCTCCCGCGCGACGATCCTCGGCCATGTGCAGCGGGGAGGCTCTCCCACAGTGCGCGACCGCATGATGGCGACGGAAATGGGCTTTTATGCCGTCAAGCTGCTTGAAGAGGGCGCGAGCAACCGCGTCGTCGTGGTGCACGGTGGCCGGGTAACCGACTTCGACATCACCGACGGCCTGAACATGAAAAAATCCGTCAATTTCGATCGGCTCAAGATGTCCCAGATGATTTCGATCTGACGGCCCCTACATATCCCCAAAGGCGCGGTGATCGCACGGTCGCCGCGCCGATTTTCTCCAAACGGCACGATTTCGCCCTCGCCTGAATATAGTTATTCAGGCGGTGAAAACTATGAGAAAAAGCGAAAAACATCCCCGTTTGGCAAAAAAACTGAAGGGGCTCGTCATCATTGTGGCGATTATCTTCGCCGGCGTGGCGCTCTCCAACAATCTCAAGCCGGTCATCCAGACGATCAGCGCCAATCAGGCAAAAATCCTCTGCACGGCGGCGGTCAACAACGCCGTTGTCAGCGAGCTGCAAAAGCTCAGCGTCGATTATGACGAGCTGGTCAATGTGCTGCGGGACGAGGCGGGCAATATCACGGCCATCGAGACCAACGCGGTCGAGATCAACCGGCTCAAGGCCATCCTGACCGAGGCCGTCAACGCGCGGTTGTCGGCGATCCCCGATCAAAACGTATCGATTCCGCTCGGCACTCTGACCGGCCTCGAGCTTCTCTCGGGGCGGGGGCCCCTCGTCCGCTTGCGGATGTTGCCCTCGTCTTTTGTCGAGAGCGCGCTGGTCAACCATTTTGAGACGGCGGGCATCAACCAGACCCAGCACCAGATCATGATCGAGTTCACCGTGACGATGACGGCGATTTTGTCGCCCTACGCGACGACGGTGGACGTGGTCACCAATGTGTGCATCGCCGAGACCATCATCATCGGCACAGTGCCCAACACCTACGCGACATTTTAAAAGGAACCCACAAACCATGGATTTTGAAGAGGCGAAAGAGCGAATCGCGGAACTGAGCGAGCGGCTTGAATTTCACGCAAAACTCTATTATGAGAAGGACGCGCCGATCATCACCGACGCGGAATACGACGCGATGCTGCGGGAGCTGACCGGGCTGGAGACGCAATTTCCCCAGCTTCGCGCGGCCGATTCGCCGACGCAGCATGTCGGCGGCCGCGCCGACGCGAGGTTTTCCAAGGTGGCCCACGCGGTCAAGATGGAGAGCCTTTCAAACGCGTTTTCACGGCAGGAGATCGAGGAGTTTGTCGGCCGCGTTCGCGAAGCCGTGCCCGACGCCCGCTTTGTCGTTGAGCAGAAGATCGACGGGCTCTCGGTCTCACTTGAATATGAAAACGGCAGGCTGGTGCGCGGCTCAACGCGTGGCGACGGCCTGGTCGGCGAGGACATCACCGCGAATCTGATGACGATCGCCTCGATTCCGCACACACTGCCGCCGCAGGCGCCCGCGCAGCTCGAGGTGCGCGGGGAGGTTTTTATGCCCAAGGAGGCCTTTGCCGAAATTGTCGGGCGGCAGCAGGCGGAGGGGATCGCGCCCTTTAAGAACCCGCGCAATGCGGCGGCCGGCTCGCTGCGGCAAAAGGACAGCGAGATCACCCGCAGCCGCAAGCTGGATATTTTTGTCTTTAATTTGCAGCGCGCCTCGGCGCCGTTTGCGCGGCACAGCGAAACGCTGGATTTTCTGCGGGAGCTCGGTTTTCATGTCTCGCCGGATTTCCGCATCTGCGAGACCGCCGACCAGATCATGGCGCAGATCGACCGCATCGGGGCGCTGCGCAGCGGCCTGAGCTATGACATCGACGGCGCCGTCGTCAAGCTGGACGACCTCGCAAGCCGGCGCGTTCTCGGCTCAACCAACAAATTCCCGCGCTGGGCGACCGCCTTTAAATATCCGCCCGAGGTCAAGGCGGCCAGGCTGCTCTCGATCGAGGTCGCGGTCGGGCGCACCGGTGTGTTGACACCGACCGCCGTCTTTACGCCGGTGCAGCTCGCGGGCACGACGGTTTCCCGCGCGGTGCTGCACAATCAGGATTTCATCAACGAGCTTGACGTGCGTCTCGGCGATACGGTCGACGTGCGCAAGGCGGGCGACATCATCCCCGAGGTCGTGCGCGCCTATGACCATGAGCCCGGCTCGGTTACCTTCCGGCTGCCCGAAACCTGCCCGGCCTGCGGCGACAGGGTACAGCGGCTGATGGACGAGTCGGCGCTGCGCTGCCTCAATCCCGAATGCCCCGAACAGATCCGCCGCAATATCATCCACTTTGCCTCGCGCGGCGCGATGGA
>CAZKRQ010000309.1:0-2533 GCA_964555125.1 uncultured Oscillospiraceae bacterium | reverse complement strand
CCTACGCGATTTTGACCATCCCGGTCGAGGCGCGCGCCTCGGTTTATCAGTATTTCGACGGCGGCGTCGTGCAGTTCGCGTTGCCCGTTGTGGTCGCGCTGGCGCTCGCGGGCGTCGTGGCGGCGGTCTTCGCGTTCCTCATCGGCCTGCCCGTGCTGCGCCTCAAGGGGGACTATCTCGCCATCGCGACGCTGGGCTTCGCCGAGATCATCCGCGCGGTCTTCCAGTGGGACAAGCTGGGCCCGATCACCAACGGCTCCAACCTGCTGCGCAAATTCCCGACCTTCTCGTCGGTGCTGTTCCCGTTCGCGGTCGCGACGGCCTGCATTGCGATCATCGTTCTGCTCATCAACTCATCGTATGGGCGGGCGTTTAAGGCCATCCGCGACGACGAGATCGCCGCCGAGGCGATGGGCATCAGCCTCTTCAGGCACAAGCAGATGTCCTTTGTCATCAGCTCGTTTTTCGCGGGCATCGGCGGCGCGCTGCTGGCGATGTATCAGATGACGGTGCAGGCGAACGCCTTCAAATCGTCGATGACCTATGAGATTCTGCTGATCGTCGTCATCGGCGGCATCGGCTCGATCACGGGCAGCGTGATCTCCTCGTTCCTGTTCGTCGCGTGCAGCGAGTGGTGGCTCCGCTTCCTCGACAACGAGACGTTTATCGGCGGCTTTCAGGTGCCGCTGCTGCGCTCGGGCTTTCGCATGGTCGTCTTCTCGGTCATCATTATGATTGTCGTGCTCTTTTTCCGCAAGGGCATCATGGGCGACAGGGAGCTGTCGCTGCACGCGGTCAGCGAGTTCCTCCACGGACGGGGGCGCAAGTCGAAAAAAGCGGAGGGCAAACAATGAGCGAGAATATCCTGAAAATAGAGAACGTCACGATGCAGTTCGGCGGGGTCGTCGCGGTGGACAATCTCTCCCTCGAGGTGAACCGCGGCGAGATCGTCGCGCTCATCGGCCCCAACGGCGCGGGCAAGACCACCGCGTTCAACTGCATCACCGGCGTCTATGAGCCGACCAACGGGCGCGTGGAGTTCTGCGGCGACACGATGGTCGGGAATTATCCGCATGGCAAGATGAAGAAGCTCTACGCGGGCCAGAACCTGGGCGTGTACAAAACAAAGGTGCGCAAGACGCCGGATAAGATCACCCGCCTGGGGATCGCCCGCACCTTTCAGAATATCCGCCTGTTTTCAAGCCTGAGCGTGTTTGACAACGTGCTCATCGCCAAGCATATGCGCGCGAAGCAGAATGTCTTTTCGGCGACCTTTCGCCTGAACGCGAGGGAGGAGGCGCGGATGCGCGCGGAGGCGGAGCAGCTGCTCGAGGAGCAGGGTCTGCTCGAGCTGCGCGACGAGATCGCGGGCTCGCTGCCCTACGGCTTACAGCGCCATCTCGAGATCGCGCGCGCCCTCGCGACCGACCCGCAGCTTCTGCTGCTCGACGAGCCGGCCGCGGGCATGAACCCGCAGGAGACCCAGGAGCTGACCGAGCTCATCGTCGCGGTAAAGAAAAAATACGATCTGACCGTCTTTATGATCGAGCACCACATGGATCTGGTCATGCAGATCTCCGACCGCATCTATGTGCTGGATTTCGGCAAGCTGATCGCCGAGGGCACGCCGGACGAGATCAGCCGCAATCAGAGGGTCATCGACGCGTATCTGGGGGTGAACGACTATGATTAAGGTCAGCGACCTGCGGGTCAATTACGGCGGCATCGAGGCGGTCAAGGGCATCTCGTTCGAGGTGCCGGAAAAGAGCATCGTCACCCTCATCGGCGCGAACGGCGCGGGCAAGAGCACGACCCTGCGCACCATCGCGGGCCTGGTCCGGCCCCGGAGCGGACGGATCGAGTTCGCCGGGGAGGACATCACCGGCCTGCCGGCCGCCGACGTGGTCGCGAAGGGGGTCACCCTCGTCCCCGAGGGGCGGCGCGTCTTCCCCGACCTGACCGTGCTGGAGAACATCAAGATCGGCGCGTATATGCGAAAGGACAGGCTCGACGAGGACATCAAATGGGTCTACGACCTTTTCCCGCGGCTCAAGGAGCGCTCATGGCAGCTTGCGGGCACCCTGTCGGGCGGCGAGCAGCAGATGCTCGCCGTCGCGCGGGCGCTCATGAGCCGCCCCAAGCTGATGATGATGGACGAGCCGTCGCTCGGCCTCGCGCCGATCATCGTGCGCTCGATCTTTGAGATCATTCAGGAGATCAACAAACAGGGCGTGACAATTCTGCTCATCGAGCAGAACGCCAACATGGCGCTGCGGGTCGCCGACACGGGCTATGTGCTGGAGACCGGGCGCATGACCCTGACCGGCCCGGGCAAGGAGCTGCTCGAAAACGACGCGGTCAAAAAAGCGTATCTCGGCCAATAAGTGTAAAAAAGCAGCCTCGCCGTGAATAATGGTGAGGCTGTTTTTGCATGCTTTAGCAATACAAGACCCCCCGGCCCTTACGGAGAGAAAAAAGATTTCGATGAAAGTATCGAGCGAAACGAGAAACAAAAGGGAGATTTATGGACGAA
>CAZKRQ010000308.1:1733-2607 GCA_964555125.1 uncultured Oscillospiraceae bacterium | reverse complement strand
AGACGGCCTGTCCGGCGCACATTGCCATTCAGGGATATTTGAAGCTGGCAAAGGAAGGGCGTTATGAGGAAGCACTGGCACTGATTAAAAAGGATAATCCCCTTCCGGCAATCTGCGGACGCATCTGCAACCGGAGGTGTGAGGACGCCTGCACCCGCGGGACGATCGACGAGGCGGTCGCCATCGACGCGGTGAAGAAGTTCATCGCCGAGAAGGACCTCAAGGCCGAGACGCGGTATATTCCGCCGGTCGTCATCCCCGCAAGCATCCACATGGATCATTTCCCCGAGAAAATCGCGATCATCGGCGGCGGACCGGCCGGCTTGAGCGCCGCGTTCTATCTCGCCGAAAAGGGGTATCGCCCGACCGTATTTGAAAAGAATGAAAAGCCCGGCGGTATGCTTCAATACGGCATCCCCTCCTATAAGCTGGAAAAGGACGTGGTCGAGGCCGAGATCGACGTGATGCGGGAGATGGGCGTCGAGATCAAAACCGGCGTCGAGGTCGGCAGGGACATCACCCTCGGCGCGCTGCGCGAGCAGGGGTATAAGGCGTTTTATATCGCGATCGGGTGCAGCGCGGGCCGCCGCCCGGGCGTAGAGGGCGACGAGGCGGACGGCACGATGACCGCGATCGAGTATCTGCACGAGGCCAACACCGGCAAAACCTCGTTCGAGGGCCGGGTCGTCGTGATCGGCGGCGGCAACGTGGCGGTCGACGCGTCGCGGGTCAGCGCCAGAAGCGGCGCGGCCGCCGTGACGATGTTCAGCCTTGAGACCGAAAAGGAGATGCCCGCCTCGGCGGAGGAGATCAGAGAGGCGAGAGAGGACGGCGTGGAGGTCAAACCGGGCTGGGGCCCCAAGGAGGTTCTGAC
>CAZKRQ010000308.1:0-1723 GCA_964555125.1 uncultured Oscillospiraceae bacterium | reverse complement strand
AGGTGACCGGCATCGTGCTGAAAAAGTGCGTTTCCGTCTTCGACGCGCAGGGGAAGTTCTCGCCTGCCTATGACGAGAACGAGCTGGTCACGGTCGAGTGCGACCGCGTCATCTTCGCCATTGGACAGAAAACCGTGTGGGGCGACCTTCTCAAGGGCGAGGCCGTCTCCTTCAACGGCCCGGCCATTGCGGCGGATTCGCTCACCTATCAGACAGGCCAGCCGGACATCTTTGTGGGCGGCGACGTCTATACCGGGCCTAAATTCGCGATCGACGCCATCGCGGCCGGCCACTGCGCGGCGGAATCGCTGCACCGCTATGTGCATGACGGGCACATGACCATCGGGCGCAACCGCTGGGAATTCAATGAGCTGGACAAAGAGAATATCCGGGTGGAGAATTACGACAATTCCGCGCGGCAGGCAGAGGGCGTCGACGCGGCGGTCCCGGCGAAATCCTTCCGCGACGCGCATCTGACCCTGACCGAAGAGCAGGTGCGCAGGGAGACGGCCCGTTGCCTCGGCTGCGGCGCGACCATCGTGGATGAGAACAAATGCATCGGCTGCGGCATCTGCACGACCAAGTGTGAGTTCGACGCGATCTCGCTGCGCCGCGACCGCCCGGAGTGCACCCACATGGTCAAGGCGGAGGATAAGTTCAAATACATCCTGCCCTATCAGCTCAAACGCGCCGGAAAGATTCTGACGCACAGCAAAAAATAAAAAAAGCGGGGTACGGCCATGCATGAGTTGGGGGTTGTGTTTTACGTCGTCCGGGATGTGAAGCAGGTGGCGGAGGAGAACAAGGTGAACAAGGTCTCCTCCGTGACCCTGCAAATCGGCGAGGTGACGGGGATTGTCCACGACTATTTGATCGATTGCTGGAACTGGGCGCGGAAAAAAGAGCCGGTCATGGAGGAGGCGCAGCTGCGCATTCATCAGATCGACGCGGTCTCCCATTGCGAGAGCTGCGGGCAGGATTACCCCACGGTGCGCTATGCGAAGATCTGCCCGCACTGCGGCAGCGAGAACACCTATCTGCTGCGCGGCAATGAGTTCCTGATCGACGAGATCGAGGTCTGTTAGCGCCGCCGCAAAAGAACGGGTCAGGACCCCGGGGGGATGTTCATTCCGGGGCCCTGGCCTGTCGATAGGGCTCGATCGCGCCGTGAAGGGCGCAGAGAAGGCCGCTGCGGCAGAAAAACTGACGTTCTTCACAAACAGCTTCTCTCTAAAGCGACAAAAATTTATGCGTAAATCTATTGACATTGAACAAAGGAACAGGTATACTCTAAGGCATAAGAGCAAAGGCGCTCCAACCGATTCGGTGGAGCGCCTTTTTTCAAAATAGAAAGGAATTATGAACATGGCTAAGTATTCAAAGGAAGACATTCTGCGAATCGTCGCGGAGGAAGACATTAAATTCATCAGATTGCAGTTTACCGACATTTTTGGCCAGTTAAAGAATGTCGCGGTGCCTACTTCGCAGCTTGAGCGGGTTCTGGATCACGGCGCGATGTTCGACGGTTCCTCCATCGAGGGTTTTGTTCGCATTCAGGAGAGCGATCAGTATCTGCGCCCCGACCTCGACAGCTTTGTGATTCTGCCCTGGCGCCCGCAGCTGGGCAAGGTCGCGCGCTTTATCTGCGACGTGTATACGCCCGCGGGCGAGCCGTTTGAGGGGGACCCACGCTATATCCTGCGCAAGGTGCTCGCGCAGGCGG
>CAZKRQ010000307.1:0-2613 GCA_964555125.1 uncultured Oscillospiraceae bacterium | reverse complement strand
AAATCATGGGTAGATCAAACCCTTTACGGAGGCGCATCATGTGGCTTATATTCGCACTTTTATCGGCAATCTTCGCTTCACTCACCTCTATTTTAGCAAAGGTCGGCATTGACGGCGTCAACTCCCATCTCGCCACGGCGATCCGCACGGTCGTTGTCGAGCTCATGGCGTGGGGGATTGTCTTTCTAACGGAAGCGCAACGCGGGCTGCCCGAGATCAGCAAAAGGAGCTGGCTCTTTCTGATTCTTTCTGGCCTCGCGACCGGCGCGTCGTGGCTTTGCTATTACCGCGCGTTGCAGCTGGGCGAGGTCTCCAAGGTCGTGCCGATCGACAAGCTCAGCGTCGTATTTACGCTGATTCTCGCCTTTGTTTTTCTCCACGAAAAATTCACCGCAAAATCCCTGATCGGCTGCCTTCTGATCGGCGCCGGCACTTTGGTCATGGTTCTTTAAAACGCTCCCAAAAAGCCTTTGGCGAGGTGAGAAAACGAAGTGCCTATTGGGAATAGGCGCGGACACAGAGCCACTGCGCTTTTTGCGGTAGCGATGAAGCATACGCAGCCAAAGCGCTTGAAAGGGCCCTCGCGCAAGAGGAGCGGCGGCCCAAACCTGCGCTGCGGCTCGATGGTTCACAGGGTCCGAGAGCGCCTTATACACCTTTTTTGCGAAATCCTCCGGCCGGCCAGGCAGGATTCCCCGCTCCGCACCGCGCGACCCTCTTTTTCAGAGAACGTCGCCGCGCCTGCGCACGGCGCGCCGCCTCAGGGCGTTTTCTCCTCCTTTAACAGATCGATCATGCGGAACGAGAGGTTCAGATACAGGATCGTGTCCGCGTCCTCCAAATCCAGATTGGTATACCCGCAGATCTTCTTCAGCCGGTAGGACAGGGTTCCGCGATGCAGGAACAGCTCCTTCGCGGCCTGCACCGGCTGGCAGTTGGCCTTGATATATTCCCGCAGGGTGTTGAGATACTCGCTTCCCTTTTCGCGGTCGATCTTTTTCAGGGTCCGCAGCGCGCCCGAGCAGGCGACAGAGAGCGGCAACGCGCCGACCGCGTTGGTCAGCAAATACGCAAGCGCGTTTTTGGCGTAAGGGTGGACGTGTGTTTTGGTGTCTGCGCGCATTCCAATCTCCCGCGCGCAGTGGGCCTGTTTTTGATAGTCCGGCAGGCGCAGCGGGTTAAAAAACGGGTCGCTGGCGCCGAAGTGGATGTTGTCCTTCAGCCCGATCTCGTGGATCAGGCCGTAATAGCTGCCCGGATCGGTGGAAAGCTCGGGCAGGCGGCAGACCACCACCAGCTCACCGTCAAAAAGGAACGCCGTGCTGTCGGGGATGTTATCGGCGAGGTCAAGGCAAACGCTCAGCGCGTAGGTGGGGTCGAGCGAGTGAATCGGCGCCGCCGCCACAATGTAGGCGTTGGCTTCGGTCCATCCCAGGCGCGCGAGCTTGTCGAGAATTTCCTCCTTGCTCTCATAATCCTGCCGCAGGATGCGCTCGAGCTGCGCCTGCAATTCGCTCTTGCTCTCCAGCGGTTTTTTCACCCCCTTAAACGCCTCGCGGATAAACGGCGCGAAATATTCCAGCAGCTGAAGGTGGCTTGAGCACAGCGGCGTCTGCATCTCAATCACAAGAATGCGGCCGAGAAAGTGCTCCTCCTCATCCGTGATATTGATATAAATGTCCCGATGCTTATTCCACGGCGGAAACCAGTAATGCGCGCCCTGCGTGCCGTAGGTCTCAATAAATTCCTTGGTGTGATACAGTAGGTTTTTGCGCTCGCTCGGCAAAATCATCATGCCCGATTCGGGGTCCGGGATCATTTTCAGCATCCCGGCGATGTGCGAGGTGCACAGATACGCGTCGTTGCTGCGGTTGAGGACCCAGATCGGGTTCCCGATGATCTTGGTGAATGAGGTGCAGTAGTCGAACATCGTGCCGCGCCGGGAAAGAATCTGGTTCATCTGGCTTGACCAACGGCGAAAACGGTCGAATACATCCTGTATCTCTTCAAGCACCTCCAGCAGCTCCCGCTTGTTGGGCATGTGGAGGATCGGGCCCTTGCGGTTGGCAATCTGCGGCGTGAGCTCGGCCGGTCCCACCACGATCAGCGCGCTGTCATACTGCGCGGCCTCCTCCAGTTCCTGCGGCGCGACGAGATAGACATAGCGCTCCTGAAGCGCTTTCTGCCCGCGATAGAGCCGCACGTCGTCCAGGATCATTGCGTCGTGATTCCGATAAAAAATATGGTCGGAAAATTCGTCGTCCAGATAATCCGATATGATCTGCATACTCAGCCGCAGCGGCATCACTTCCTGCACCGTATCTCCCCCGTCCTTCTTTGCTTCGCGCACGGCTCCTATTCGATCAAAAAGGGCTCCTGGGGCGGCGCGCGCAACCGAATTCTCTTTCTATTATTTTAACGCAAAGAATCAAATCCGGCAACTGCGCCGCATTTTCACACCGTACATTTCTTTTGAATGAGAAAGCCGGTGTTAAGCGATACGGCACAGCGCGAGACGAAAAACAGTTAGCGGCGGTTCCATAAGAAAACGAAGCGGCTGCATCTTACGCAAAAAGCGCAGCTACGGCGTTCTCAAGCCTTGCATTCCACCAA
>CAZKRQ010000306.1:0-2635 GCA_964555125.1 uncultured Oscillospiraceae bacterium | reverse complement strand
GCCAAATAACTCCACGGCACTTTGCATGCCGTGGAGTTAAGGGAGGAGATTAAAGATGAATTTACCCATCAAATGGCTCAATGAATACACCGATGTGCGGGTGAGCAACCGCGAATTCGCCCACCGCATGACCATGACCGGCAGCAAGGTCGAGGGCTTCGATTCCGAGGCCGACCACATCCGCAACGTCGTGACCGGCAAGGTCGTCTCGCTCGAGCGGCACCCCAACTCCGACCATCTCTGGATCTGCCGGATCGACGTCGCGTCGGGCGAAAACCTGCAAATCGTGACCGGCGCGCAGAACCTCAAACAGGGGGACATTGTCCCCGTCGCGCTTGACGATTCCGATCTGCCCAACGGGATGCACATCAAGGCGGGCAAGCTGCGCGGTGAAGAGAGCAACGGGATGCTCTGCTCGCTGGGCGAGCTCGGCTTCACGGCGCACGATTTCCCCGACTGCATCGAGGATGGCATCATGGTGCTGCCCGACGGCACACCGCTGGGCGAGCCGGTCGCCGGGGTGCTCGGCATGGACGACACCGTCTTCGAGTTCGAGATCACCTCCAACCGCCCCGACTGCATGTGCGTCACCGGCCTTGCGCGCGAGGCCGCGATCACCTTCGGCAAAGAGCTGCATATCCCCGAGCCAAAGGTTAAGAAAACCCACGGCGACGTGGCGAAGATGCTCTCGGTCGCCAACGAGACCCCCGCGAACTGCTACCGCTATACCGGCGCGATCGTCGAGAACGTGCGGGTCAAGCCGTCGCCGCAGTGGATGCGCGAGCGGCTGCGCCAATGCGGCGTGCGCCCGATCAACAACATCGTCGACATCACCAACTATGTCATGCTCGAATACAACCAGCCGATGCACGCGTTTGATTACCGCAACGTCAAGGATGGAAAAATCATCGTGCGCCAGGCGCGCGCGGGCGAAAAGATCACGACCCTCGACGGCGTCGAGCGCGCGCTCAGCGAGCAGATGATGGTCATCGCGGACAGCGAAAAGCCGATCGCGGTCGCGGGGGTCATGGGCGGCGAATACAGCGGCATCGAGGACGACACGACGACCATGATCTTTGAGTCGGCCTGCTTCAACGGGCTCAACGTGCGCGCGACGGCCAAGGCGCTCGGGATGCGCACCGAGGCGTCCGCCCGCTATGAAAAGGGGCTGGACCCCAACAACACCGTTCCGGCGCTCATGCGGGCGCTCGAGCTCGTCGAACTGCTCGATGCGGGCGACATCGTCGGCGGCTTCATCGACGCAAAGGGCGCGATGCCCGTCCCGCCGGTAATCCCCCTGCAACCCGAGCGCATCCGCAAATTCCTCGGCGCAGACATCGAAACCGGCTTCATGGTCGAGACGCTGCGCCGCCTCGGCTGCGCCGTCGACGACCGGCTCAACGTCACCCCGCCGACCTTCCGCGCCGACCTCGAGGGCTTTGCGGACCTCGCGGAGGAGGTCGCCCGCTTCTACGGCTACGACGTGATCCCCACGACCCTGATGCAGGGCGCGGCGGAGGCCCGGCCGACCGAGCGGCAGCGGTTTGAGCGCGCGCTCGTGAACGACTGCGTCGGCAGCGGCCTGTATGAGATCAACACCTATTCCTGGCTGAGCGCCAAAGCCTTCGATCAGCTCTGCCTGCCCGCGGATAGCCCGCTGCGCGACTGCGTCAAAATCAGCAATCCTCTCGGCGAGGACAGCGGCCTGATGCGCACAACGGCGGTGCCCTCCATGCTCGAGGTGCTCGCGCGCAACTACAACGCGCGCATCCCCTGCGCGCGGCTGTTCGAGATCGCGGTCGAGTTCCGCCCCCGCCACCGGCAGGAGGACTGGGAGTCGCTTTGGCCCCACACCGAGGGGCCGCACCCCGCGACGGTGCCCGCGCTGCCCGACGAGAACCGCAAGCTGATCGCCGGCGGCTATGGCAGGATGGATTTTTATGAGCTCAAGGGGGTCGTCGCCGCGCTGCTCGACCGCGCGGGCATCCCCGATGTGCGGTATGAGGCGCTGCGCGACAACCTGACCTATCACCCGGGCCGCACGGCGGTGGTCAAGTCCGGCGAGAGGGTGCTCGGCGTCTT
Source organism: uncultured Oscillospiraceae bacterium (assembly GCA_964555125.1). Lineage (GTDB taxonomy): Bacteria > Bacillota > Clostridia > Oscillospirales > Ruminococcaceae > CAZKRQ01. Next base: position 553 of record CAZKRQ010000306.1, on the reverse strand, counting down.
CGGCGAAATCTCCCCGGCGGTCGCCGCCAATTTCGGCATCAAGGAGCGCGTTTACATCGCCGACCTCAGCGTTGACACGATGTTCGCCCTGCGCGGCGGCGTGCGCCGCTACCGGCCGCTGCCCAAGTTCCCGGCCGTCACCCGCGACCTCGCGCTTGTCTGCGATCTCTCGGTGCCCGCCGCGCGGCTCGAAGAGGCAATTCGCAGAAACTGCGGCAGAATTCTCGAGAGCGTCAGGGTCTTCGACGTCTACACCGGCGACAGGGTCGGCGAGGGCAAAAAGAGCGTCGCCTACAGCCTTGTGTTGCGCGACAGCGAAAAGACGCTGACCGACGAGGACGCCGACGCCGCGATCGGGCGGACGTTAAAGGACCTCGCCGCGCAGGGAATCGAGCTGCGCCGCTGATCGCGACTTGTCAACCGGCTCGTTTCCGTGTTATACTAAAATAAACACATGGTAGGCGGCGGTTCCATAAGAAAACAAAGCGGCCGCATCTGACGCAAAAAGCACAGCTACGGCGTTCTCAAGCCTTGCATTCCACCAAGGAGTGCT
>CAZKRQ010000305.1:0-2639 GCA_964555125.1 uncultured Oscillospiraceae bacterium | reverse complement strand
ACTTTTTGACTCCCTTTTTAATTAAATTGGTTAGAGTGGTGAAAAATAAAAAAGTAATGATGATAGCTGTGGTGCTATTTAGGTTGCTTATTGAGATAGTAATTACTTTTTCGTTAGTAGGAACTCTGGAGCATTATTTTACATATGTATTTCCTCCTGTACGTTTGATAGACTACTTTGCGGGGGTTTTATTAGGTGCAATTTTTGTAGAAAATAATGCAAATCAAATTCACGATAGGACAATGATAGAATGTGTTTCGCTTGCTCTTTTTGTATTTGCGTCATGGATTTCAAGCAATATTGATTCTATGAAATATGGTGTATTGTTGTTGATTCCGACATTATTATTGATATATACTTTTTCTTTACAAAATGGAAAAATCTCAAAGTTTTTTGGATTAAAGTCAATGTGTACAATTGGAGGCAAAACAAAGTATTATTTTGTTTTTAATATTGCTGCATTGCATTATACGATTAATTTCATACAGAACAAATGGATAGGAGCATTATGTGCATTACTTATTACTGTTGTTCTTACAGAGTTATACATATTGTTTGAAAAAAAATTGCTAAACCGTGTTCTGTGAAGTGCGAAGGGGAGTGTCCCATTTGCAGAGTTTATAAAACAATTTCGCAACAGCGAATTTGCTTGACTTTCAGCAGTAATGCCGAATCTAACTGCACAACGAAATAAAGCGTCGGTATGCCAAAATGCGCGGATGGACACTCCTAGTGCGAAGCCCTCTCTTGATTTTTTCGCGCCACTTTGCTACTCTTCTGTACATGAGCCCCGCAGTTTGCGGTTGAATAAAAGGAGTATTACAATGTCCAAATATCTGATTTACACCGATTCGACGGCCGATCTTTCTCCCGAGCTTGTCGAGCGGATGGATGTCAAGGTCATCCCGATGGAGTTTGAGCTCGGCGGCGATGCCTATCGCAACTATCCCGACAATCACGAGCTCGATCCACACGAATTCTATGACCAGCTGCGCGCCGGTAAGGCGGCGACTACCTCGCTCATCAATGTCGAGCGCTACCTCTCGATCTTCGAGCCCGAATTACAGGCAGGCAACGACCTGCTCTATATCGCCTTCTCGAGCGGTCTGAGCGGCTCCTTCAACTGCGCGCAGCTCGCGGTCGCCGACCTCGCCGAAAAATATCCCGGCCGCAAAATCCTGGCGGTCGACTCTCTCGCCGCCTCGATGGGCGAAGGGCTGCTCGTCTTCAACGCGGCCGAGCGCCGGAAGGCCGGCATGGGCATCGAAGAGCTCGCCCATTGGGTCGAGGAAAACCGCAACCATCTCTGCCACTGGTTCACGGTCGACGACCTCGACCACCTGAAGCGGGGCGGCCGCGTCTCTTCGGCGGCGGCGTTTTTCGGCGGTATGCTGAATATCAAGCCCGTGCTGCACGTCGACGACGAGGGGCACCTGATCCCCATGCAGAAGGTGCGCGGCCGCAAGGCCAGCCTCGACACCCTGCTCTCGGAGATGGAGAAAACCGTCATCGACCCGGCCGGCCAGACCATCTTCGTCAGCCACGGCGACTGCGCCGATGACTGCGCCTATGTCGTCGAGGAGGTCAAAAAGAGATTCGGCGTCAAAGAGGTCTTCACCAACTACATCGGGCCGGTCATCGGCGCGCATTCCGGCCCCGGCACCGTCGCGCTGTTCTTCCTCGGCGAACATAAATAAAGGCTGTCTGCCCTTTTTCTCACAGCGACCGGCCGCGTCGTTTTCATGACGCGGCCGGTTTTCCGTTTATTTCTTCCGCAGAAATATTTCGCCATCGATGAGCGCGAAAAGTTCCCGGTAACGGGCAACGGGCAAAGCGGACGGCTGCCCCAACGGCTGACGAATCAGGAAAGGCCGGGGCAGAGAGAAACGTCGCCCGCTTTCGGAAAGCACGGCAGATGCGGGAGAAAAGCTTTCGGCAAATACCGCCGACAGCAGCCCCTTGCTGCGCTCGGATTCTCCCCCCGCAGTTGTGACTGATTTTAAACAAATTGTGTCAAAGTAAATACAATCGGCCTGTAAAATTGCCAAATTATTTATGCCTTACAGGGAAGATTTGTTGTGAACATAGAAGATTCGCGATAGCTATTGCACTTTTGTCACAAATAGCATACACTATGATTGTGCTAAATGCACAAGCATCGATGCAAAATCAACCCGCGCTTAAATCAGGAGGTATGAACAATGGTAAAACAGATCAAACTGAATGGCGTCGCGGATATAAAAGAACTCAACCGCATCGCCACGAGCTATCCCAGCGACGTCGGCATTCATTCTGAAAACACGATCGTCGACGCCAAGTCTCTTCTCGGACTGATGACGCTGGACTTCAGCAAGCCGATTCTCTGCGTCACAGAGGATGAGTATTTTTACAAGAGAATCAAAAATTTCCTCGCGTAAAATTCATCCCGCCTTCGGCAGGTGCGCTGCTCAGAGCGCCTGCTTTTTTTGTTTTTATCGGCGCGTCTCTCCCGCCGCCCCTTTTCGCGCCGGCATCGCCCGCGCAACTTGAAGTGGTTCAAAATACGCCGGGCTCTTTTCCTGAATTTGTGTGATTCGCGCCGCGCTTTTGTGAGATTCGCCGCATGGCCCCGAGCCGAAAGGATTTGGCGGCGAGGCCTC
>CAZKRQ010000304.1:0-2664 GCA_964555125.1 uncultured Oscillospiraceae bacterium | reverse complement strand
CACCGACGCCGCGATCAAGGGCAAGACGGATCCGCTGATGGGCCTGAAAGAGAACGTCATCATCGGCAAGCTGATCCCGGCCGGAACCGGCATGGTGCAGTTCTGCAACGCCGACTATCAGCCGGCGGACGAAGTCGAGGCAGAGGCGCAATAAAAGAGCAGACCACACGGATTTGCGCGAGCGGCTTTCCGACGGAAGGAGGGCCGCTCGCGCCCTGTCCGGCGATTTCGCCGAATCGGCGGAGTACAAAAAAGAGGGACGCGGCCCCAAAAGCCGATATGATTACAATTTTGTAAAGGCTGACAAAAAAACTTGCAAAAAATTCGTCAATCCTCTATAATAAAAAATACTGCGGTATACGCAGTTTTCATGGGTTGATCCGGGGAATATTCCCTGTGTATCATACAAATTCTATAAGGAGGTGGAGAAGTTTGCCTACATTCAACCAGTTGGTTCGCAAGGGACGTGAGGAGTCTGTCTACAAGTCCAAGGCGCCTGCTCTTCAGGTCGGCTACAACACGCAGAAGAGGGAGTATTCCGACCAGAGCTCGCCGCAGAAGCGCGGCGTGTGCACCACGGTCAAGACCATGACCCCGAAAAAGCCGAACTCTGCGCTGCGCAAGGTTGCCCGTGTTCGTCTGACGAACGGGATGGAGGTCTGGGGCTATATCCCGGGCGTCGGCCACAACCTGCAGGAGCACAGCGTCGTTCTCGTGCGCGGCGGCCGCGTCAAGGACCTGCCCGGCGTGCGCTATCACGTCATCCGCGGCACCCTCGACACGCAGGGCGTCAACGGGCGCGGACAGGCTCGTTCCAAGTACGGTGCGAAGCGCCCGAAGAAGTAAGCAGACAAACCCGCCAAAACAAGGTGATATAGATAAGCTATATGCCTCGGTTTGGCAAGCTGCGGGAGCGAACCTTTCCCGTTCGCTTTCGAGTACCGAAGAAATCATTCTGATATGAGGGAGGGAAGAAGATATGCCAAGAAGAGGCAATATCGCGAAGCGCGACGTTCTGCCCGATCCGCTTTACAACTCGAAGATGGTGACCCGCCTGGTCAACAGCGTGATGTATGACGGCAAGAAGGGCGTCGCTCAGAAGATCGTCTACAGCGCGTTCGACATCATCAAGGACAAGACCGGCAACGATCCGCTCGAGGCTTTTGAGAAGGCGATGGACAACATCATGCCCGAGCTGGAGGTCAAGGCGCGCCGTGTCGGCGGTTCTACCTATCAGGTGCCGATGGAGGTGCGGCCCGAGCGCCGTCAAACGCTGGGGCTGCGCTGGCTGACCAGCTACTCCAGAAACCGCAACGAGCGCACGATGGCCGAGCGCCTCGCGGGCGAGATCATGGATGCCTGCAACGGGACCGGCAACGCCGTCAAAAAGCGCGAGGATACGCACAAGATGGCCGAGGCCAACAAGGCGTTTGCGCATTACAGATATTAATCATTGTTCGGCAGATTTTTTTGAAGCCGGAAAGAAATTGTTAAGGTATTTTGCAAGGAGGAACTTATGCCAAGAGACGTTTCACTCGAAGCGACCAGAAACATTGGCATTATGGCGCATATCGACGCCGGTAAGACGACGACGACCGAGCGCATATTGTATTATACTGGTATCAACCACAAGATCGGCGAGACGCATGACGGCTCGGCGACGATGGACTGGATGGCGCAGGAGCAGGAGCGTGGCATAACCATTACCTCCGCAGCGACGACCGCATACTGGGATAATCACCGCATCAATATCATCGACACCCCGGGGCACGTCGACTTCACCGTCGAGGTCGAGCGGTCGCTGCGCGTGCTCGACGGCTCGGTCACCGTGTTCTGCGCCAAGGGCGGCGTCGAGCCGCAGTCCGAGACGGTCTGGCGGCAGGCGGATAAGTACAAGGTACCGCGCATGGCGTTTGTCAACAAGATGGACATCATGGGCGCCGACTTCTACCGCGTCGTGCAGATGATGCGCGACCGCCTCAAGTGCAACGCGGTCCCCATCCAGCTGCCCATCGGCGTGGAGGACACCTATGTCGGCCTGGTCGACCTCGTGGATATGAAGGCCTACACCAACTTCGACGTCGTGCAAAAGGACGTTGAGGGCGAGGAGATCCCCGCGGATATGCTCGAGCAGGCGAAGGAGTATCGCAACAAGATGCTCGAAGCGCTCGCCGACATCGACGACGCGATTATGGAAAAATTCCTCGCCGACGAGGAAATACCGGTCGAAGAGATCAAAAAAGCGATCCGCAAGGGCACCATTGAGAACACCTTTGTCCCCGTCCTGTGCGGCACGGCCTATCGCAACAAGGGCGTGCAAAAGCTGCTGGACGCGGTCGTCGACTATATGCCGTCGCCGCTCGACATCCCCGCGATCAAGGGGGTCAACCCCAAGACCGACGAGGAGGTAGAGCGCCACGCCGGCGACGACCAGCCGTTTTCGGCGCTGGCCTTTAAAATTGCGACCGACCCGTTTGTCGGCAAGCTCTGCTTTTTCCGGGTCTACAGCGGCAAGCTGAACGCGGGCAGCACCGTGTTCAATTCGACGAAGGGGCAGAACGAGCGCATTGGCCGCATTCTTCAGATGCACGCCAACCACAGAAAGGATATTGAGACGATCTATTGCGGCGACATTGCCGCGGCGGTCGGGCTCAAGAACACCAC
>CAZKRQ010000303.1:0-2665 GCA_964555125.1 uncultured Oscillospiraceae bacterium | reverse complement strand
GACCAAATTATATGGTTTTCGACAACTTTATACGGTAAGAATAGCCGGGATGGAGATGCTTTCTCCATCCCGTTTCTCTGCTCACGTTTTCTATACCGCCGTGACTTTGACGGGATGGTTTTGCTTAACACCTTACAAGCGGTCTGTGCGGCCGGCGGCTGTGTGGGCCGCGCTTGCTGTTTAAAACCTACGATCGCGACCGCAGTGCCTGCTTGGCCGGAGCACTGCCGGCTGTTGTACATTGTTCGCTTGAAATACGCCTGTGTTTTTTGAAGAATTGCCCCGGTCGACCGGGAAAGCTCCCCATTCTTTTGGCTTTTTTCGGGAATGACGGGTTTTGCTTTGCTGCTGCATCAACAAACCCGCCCAGTCAGATTTACAGTCGGCCCGGAACAGATCGACGAGAACGTTCCGTTTGTGAATATATATCCGGGGACAATCTGATTTCAGCAGGATGTACGGGTTGCAGCTGCGAAAAAAAATAGAAGATCACAAATAAGCTGCGCAGCGGGACGCCCCCGCCGGTGGCGTTGATATTGAGAGTAAACGGCTGCATATAGCTCTTCTGGCCGATATGACAATGGAGTAAATTTTCTTTTGGTCTGCGTTATGTTTAAAATAGCGGCCGGAATTTTTTCCTGTTGTCTTTTTTACACACAAGGTGATAGGTCACGGTGAATTCGGGGTCTTCGATCGGGATAATGATCCGATTGTTTTCAAAATGGTGGTAGGGCATCGCCTCGGTTGCAAAATAAGACAGCGTGGAGTTGGCCGCCAGCTCCTCAAAGGTATATCGCTCAGACTGCATTAAAAAGCGGGAATCCGGCATTTTCTTCACAACCAGATCATGCCAAAAGCCGATGTCCTGAAACAACAGCATATTTTCTCCGTTCATTTCGGCGGTGGAAAGGCTTTTGCGGCCTGCGAACGGATGGTTTTTGTGCAGACAAAAGAAAATCTGCTCGCTGCAAAGAGGAGTGGAGCAGCAACCCGGATCATTCGCGGGCCCCGGAAGAATTATGAGCTGGTATGTATCATTTGACAGCCCTTCCAACAGCGCGGGATTCCCCTTGACCTCGGAGGCGATGGTGGAGTCGGGGAAAATCGAGGTCAGAGACTGGACGACCTGGGTAATTGGCACCGGCGCGCAGGCCCCGACGGTGATCGTGCGATTTTTTCGGTCAAAATCCCGTGTTGCGTTGAGCATATTGTTATATTGGCGCAGAAGCATTTCTGCGTCCGCCGCAGCCATGCGCCCCGCGTCGTTCAAAACAATGCTGTTCTTCGTGCGGTGAAAAAGAGGGACGTCAAATTCAGCTTCGACTTTCTGCATACTTCTTGTGAGCGTGGATTGGGAGATGTGCAGCTGGTCCGCTGCTTCTACAAGAGTCCCCGCGTGATAAAAAGTTACAAATTGCTCTAAAATGCGCAAATCGATCACGAATCGTCACCGGCCTTTCGCCGTGATTATAGCATTGTTTTTTGCTCAATGCAATGAACAGCTTTCATTTTTCGCAATCTGGATTGCGAAATCCGTATTGTACTTTAAATCGCGCAGAGGCTACAATAAATAAAGACAAAGAACAGAGAACCGGGCGGATTGTTTGGCTATGAAAGACGCATTATCGCATGGAAGGATTGCAGCGGCGGTCGTATGTGCAGGACTATTGCTGTTATCGCAGGGCTCCTGTAAAGGCGCCGGGACCGCGTTAAATGGTGAAAACACGCCGTCTGGAACAGAGGGCGGCCGAATCGGAACGGTTGCCGGGGGAACGGAGTATTACGGCGACTTTTTGTTGGACAACGTCCTTTCCTTTGCGGATGGAACGGAGGAGCTGCACTATCACATCTACATTCCCGAACAGTACGACGGCACCGCGCCCTACGCGCTCTATATCAGCCTGCCGGGATATGCGGGCTATTATTTTCAGGGAGTGGGCGCGAACTTAAAGACCGAGCGGTTTGCCGAAGCGTCAAAAACCTATGTGCAGGATATGATCGTCGTCGCCCCGCAACCGAACGATTGGGGTGAAACCAGCGCGAAACAGGCGGTCGGTTTGACGAAATATCTCCTCGGTTCCTACAACATCGATACAGGCAGGGTCTATATCAGCGGTTACTCTGGCGGAGGCGAGACGCTGTCTCTGGTGCTGGAGATGCAGCCTGAGCTCTATACGGCGGCGCTCCACGTCAGTTCGCAGTGGGACGGCAGCTATGAACCGCTTGTTCGGAGCAGAACGCCGCTTTATCTTGTGATTGGAGAGAATGACGAATATTATGGCGCCGAACCGGCGAGGCAAGCCTATCAGACGCTGCGCTCGCTCTATGAGAAAGAAGCGCAATTGACGGCGGAGGAGGTAGATCGGCTATTGGCGCTGGAGATAAAGCCGCAGAGCTACTTTACCCAAAGGGTCTGTTCAAGCCAACACGGCGGCGGCGAATGGATTTCGCAGGATAAAGAGATTATGGGATGGCTGTTTTCGCAGCAGAGAACAGAGGAGAGACCCTATACCGAAGCAACTACGGTCAAAGAGGTGCTGGAAGATCCCGCCTTTTCGGGCTTTGGCCGGTTGCTTTTCCCGCTTGGCCGTTCGGTGAGCGGGGATATGACCTTGGCCGAGCTCAGCAGCAGAGACATATATGTCTGGTACAGCTATATCCGGCC
>CAZKRQ010000302.1:0-2668 GCA_964555125.1 uncultured Oscillospiraceae bacterium | reverse complement strand
GCCGAGTAGCCCCGCGCGCCGGCTCAGCGCCTGCGGGCCGAGCCGGTGCAGATCGTATCCGTCCGGGTTGACAAGCGGGAGGATAACGACGCCCCGCATCCGCAGCGCCTCGCGCAGATCGACGCCGTAAATGGTCGTGTCCCTGTGCAGCTGGTCATGCAAAAGCCGGCATAAGCGCAGGCAGATAAACACCGATATCCACTCAAGGGCGTGGGTGCCGCCGACAATCAGCGCCGGCTCTCTCGGGTTCCCGATCTCCAGCGCGCAGAGCGGGCGAGAGCAGACCGAATGCCCCACAACCCGCACGCGGGTGAATTGTCCGTCCGCCAGAGAAAACAGCGCGTCGGTTATATCCGCCGACACGGCGCTCTCGGGCCTGTCAAAAATCGTCTGTTCCAGCGCAATCACCCCTTCTCCCCTCATCCTATGCGGCGGCGGCCCCGGATATTTCCCTGCGGCCTCCGCTTCGCCAAAACGGGCTGTACGCCGCGCGCGCTTTGTGCTACAATAGCGGCGGAATCATGCACCGGTGAAGGAGGAGCAAAAAAATGGATCTGAGCGAAAAGACGCTTTCCAGCGAGCGGCTCTATGAGGGCAGGGTTGTGCGGCTTCGCCGCGACGTTATCGAGCTGCCCGACGGCAAACAGGCCTTTCGCGAGGTCGTCGAGCACAACGGCGGCGCGGGGGTCGCGGCGGTCGACGGCGAGGGCTTCGTCTGGCTGGTCCGGCAATATCGCCACCCCTTCGCCGAGGTGACGCTCGAGGTGCCCGCGGGCAAGCTGGAGGCAGGCGAGAACCCCGACCTCGCCATTGTGCGCGAGCTGCGCGAGGAGACCGGCTGCACCGCCGACCGGGTGGAATTTCTCGGCGTCAATTACCCGACGCCCGGCTACTGCGCGGAAAAGCTCTATCTCTATCTCGCGACCGGCCTGCATCAGGGCGCGCAGCAGCTGGACGAGGACGAATATCTCGACATTGTGCGGATGCCGCTCGCAGAGGCGGTCGAGAAGGTCTACAGCAACGAGATCAAGGACAGCAAGACCGTCGCCGCGCTGCTGCTCGCGCAAAAGCGGCTCGCCGGCCGCGGCTGACGCCGCCGGCCGGGAGGAGAGCGAGATGATCTATCGAATCGCGACGCCCGCCGACATCCCCGCTCTGGCCGCGCTGCGAAAAAGGCAGCTGGCAGACGAGGGCGCCGCCCCACAACAAAATATCGACCCTGCGCTGCGCTCTTTTTTTGAAAGAAAGCTGGCCGACCGTTCGCTGACCGAGTGGGTTTGCGTGGACGGCGGCGAGATAATCGCGACCGCCGCCATTCTGTTTGTCGAGCTTCCGCCCACCTATGCCAACCCGAGCGGACAAAAGGGCTATATCACCAATATGTACACCGACCCCGCCTATCGCGGCCGGGGGATCGCCATCTTTTTGTTGAAAAAGCTGACCGAAGAGGCCCGCGCCCGCGGGGTAGAAAGCTTGTGGCTGCACGCCTCCGCCATGGGGCGGCCTGTCTATTTGAGGTTCGGCTTCACCGAGGCGAGCGAGCTTCTTTCGCTCGACTGCGCCGCCCAAAAGCCGAGCGACCCCTCTTCGTTCCGCGCCCTTTCTTTGCCCTGCCGGCCGTGATGCGGCGCCGCTCTGCGCGCCGAAAAAATCAAAAACAAGAGGAATCGCCATATGAACGCTTTTTGGATTGCACTCGCCGTTGTCGCCGCGCTTGCGGCGCTCTATTTCTGGCTGCTGTGGCCCGGGCGCGCGACGGCGCAGGCCCGAAAGACCTTCGCGCGGCGCGCCTACGCCCATCGGGGCCTCTACGACAACGAGGGCGGCGTCCCCGAGAACTCGCTGCCCGCGTTTGAGCGCGCCATGCAGCGCGGCTATGGCTGCGAGCTCGACGTGCAGTTCACCCGGGACAAGCAGCTCATCGTATTTCACGACAACGACTTCAAGCGCGCGAGCGGCGTCGACAAAAAGGTCTGGGAGCTGACCTATGACGAGATCCTCGCGCTGCCGCTCTTCGGCACAAACGAGCGCGTCCCCCTTTTCAGCGAGGTGCTCGCCTGCGTCGCGGGGCGCAATCCCCTCATTGTCGAGATCAAGGCCGAGGGGATCGACTGCCCGTGGTATTATGAGGTCTGCGCCGCCGCGCTCGCGCAGCTGCGCGGCTATCGGGGCGACTACTGCGTCGAGAGCTTTCACCCGATGGCGGTGCGGTGGTTTCGCAAAAATGCGCCCGACATTGTGCGCGGCCAGCTCGTCAACGGCGTCAAGAGCAGCCCGAATTTTCCCCTGGCCGTGAGCTGGCCCACGGCGCAGCTGCTGACCTCCTTTTTAACCCGGCCCCACTTTATCGCCTATAAGGAGGAGGACCGCAACCGCGCGCTGCGGCTCTCTCAAAAGCTCGGCGCGATGACCGTCATGTGGACCGTGCGCACGCAGAGCCGCTATGACCAGCTCGCCGCCGTCGAGGACGCGATCATCTTCGAGCGGTTCGCGCCGCCCGCAAATTATGAACAAAATGTAAATATATAAATTTTTTGAATGATTTTTTTCGCCGCTTTCTTCCCTGTCCGGCGGCATGTTTTTTTCGTCTTCGTGCAAAGAGCGGATAAATTCGGGCCGATTTTTTTGCAAAAAGCTCAATTTTTTGAAGAAAACGTCAACTTTGTCT
>CAZKRQ010000301.1:0-2670 GCA_964555125.1 uncultured Oscillospiraceae bacterium | reverse complement strand
TCGATGCCCTGCGCCCGCGCATATTCGTGCAGCCAATTGAGCACGGCGTTATGCTGCTCGTTTGCGGTGTACGGCGTTAAAACAAACACCAGTCGAAAGCCCTCCTTTCGCGCGAGCTCCGTGAACTTTTCCAGATAACGCACTATGCGGGGCGAGGGAGAAAGAAGGTCGGTATAAAAGCTGTAATTAAAAATCTCATAGTCCAGCTCCGTAAACAGGCCGCCGAAATTCCGCAAAAAAGCGGTGGTCCGATCCGGCTCCTGAAAAAGGCTTTCCGGATACTTCCATTTTGTGTGGAACCGCGCAAGATCGCACCATTCCCCGACGGGCAGCTGTTCGCCGCCGACGATGCGGCTTTCCCACAACAGCGCCGCTCTCGCCGCGCCCGCTCGAAAGCCCAGATTATTTTCTAGATTGGTTCGGTCAATGTCAGACGTGTCCGCCCCGCCCGCGCCATAACAGACGCTGGAGACATCCAGAAAGACGACCTCGGGGCTCTGCGTCCGCAACGCCTCTCTCGTATACGCATAGGCGGTCCAAATCGGCTGGCTCCAGGCGTAAACGTTATAGGCCGACACGCCATACTCTTTCCAGAGCAGCGCCGGGCAATAGCCGCAATAGACGTGACTGCTGCCGACAAATATCGCGTCGACGGTGTTTTCCGGCAGCTCGGCATAGTGATCGAGGGGCGAGCCCTTATCGCGGAACAGCTCCCCCAACAGGGCCAGCAGCAAAACGGCAACCAGAGCAAAAGCGCAATAGCGCACGACATAGCCTGCGACGCGAGTTCCTCCCGCGCGGAAAGGCGGGGTTTCATTCTGATTTTTCATCTTCACCCCTCCCCCTCAAAACTGAAAGTATAAAAACGGCGCGGGATCATAGCCCGTTCCATAGACGCCAAACACGGCGACCAGCGCGATCCCGCCGAGCAGTAGGCTCCAGCGAACCGCAAGGGGCAGCCGCGCAATCCGCTCGCAGCAATTTTCCCCTTTTCCCCGCTCCTGTGCAAATTCAAACAGAAACAGCGCCAACACGCCCGCGCCGGCAACGATCAAATCAGCAGGATCCAAACCAAGCGTCAGCCACGGGACCGGCTCGCTCCACCCTCGAAACAGAGCACCGATCATATATAGCGCAGCGTGGAGCCCCTCCGCCCGAAAAATAAGCTCGCCAAAGGAAACGCAGAGGAAGGTCATCGCAATGCGCCCCGCCGCAAACGCTCTTCGGGCGGCCGGACGGCGCATACCCGCGCCGCAACGATCTATTTTTGCCTCGCTCAACGTGTCCACGCTCACCATGCACCAGTGGAAGAGCCCCCACAGCAGGAACTGGCTGCCCTCGCCGTGCCAAATCGCGCTGCACAGCCACAAGCCGCCCATCGACAACAGCGCGGGGACCCGCTTTGCCGCCTGTGGATTTTTCTCGCGCAGCGCCTTACCCAGCTTGGTCATCGGCCCGCTGAGCGTGAGCGGATAAAAGATATAATCTTTAAACCATGCGCCGAGCGTCGCGTGCCAGCGGCGCCAATATTCCGAAACACTGCGGGAAAAATAAGGCCGGCGAAAATTTTCGGGCAGCGAGACGCCGAGCATCCGAGAAAGCCCCAGCGCAATGTCGATCCCGCCCGAAAAATCGCAATAGAGCTGAACCGCATAACCGATGCCCGCCAGCGCAACCGACGCACCCGCATATTCGGTATATCCCGCAAAAAGGGTATTGGTCAACGCCGCGAGCCGGTCGGCGATCACAAGCTTTTTTATAAAGCCTCCTATCACCCGCGCAAAGCCGACCGAAAATTTCTCCGGCTGAAACGGCCCTTCACAGCGAAGCGAACCCGCAATCTGCGCATAGCGGCAAATCGGCCCCTGAATCAGGCACGGGAACCAGCTCGCAAACAGCAAAAAACGGGCAAAGTTCGGTTCTGCCTCTTGATTTCGATTGTATACGTCAAACAAATACGAGGCAATCTGAAGCGTATAAAACGATATGCCGACAGGCACGGCGATCCGCGCGATTGCCATGCCGCGGCCCTCCAGTAGCTCCGCAAAAGGGTTATAAAATTTAAAAACCAGCAGCGAACCGAACAGAAGGCCCATCGCGATGAGCAACAGGCGGCGCCGGTGCCTGCGAAAAGGAATCCTCGCAGCCTTTTTGGCCTCTCGATCCGGGCTCTCCAAGGCGGCAATCACTTCTTTTTCATCTGCGAAGCTGCGCCCCATTCCCCGGCCCGCGCCCCAGACCGCCGCAGAAACCAGAGCAATATGTGCGGTGAGCAAGCGATTGAACGACCAGCAAAACAGAAGGCTTGCCGCCAACAAAACACACCATCGATATTTCCGCGGAAAGCTGTAAAACAGGATCAGCAGCACCGCAAAGAAAACAAAAAAGCGAAAAGAGGTGAATGTCATAAAAGAACTCCATCGGCTGCCATAAAAATACTCCTCTGTTGCATACGGCGCTTGCTGCATATTGTGCTAAAAAAGAGGGAACGGCCAATGCGGTGGTGAGATAAGAAAACGAAGTGCCCTTGTGGTCTGCGAAGCAGAGCAGCTCGTCGTCGCGCGCGCCGCTCCCTCAAACGCGCAGACAAGCTGCGCATTCTCGTCCGCTCCGCGGCTCCTCCTCTTCCCGAAAAGTCAAAGGCGGACTTTTCGGGATTAAGGTCAAGGT
>CAZKRQ010000300.1:0-2670 GCA_964555125.1 uncultured Oscillospiraceae bacterium | reverse complement strand
TATCCGCAACGCGGCGGATATTTTCGCGCTGACCGAAGAGCAGCTGCTGACGCTCGATAAGTTTAAAGAAAAGTCCGTCTCCAACCTTTTGACGGCGATTCAAGCGTGTAAAGCGAACAACCTTGACAGGCTGATTTTTGCGCTCGGCATCCGAAATGTCGGGCAAAAAGCCGCGACCCTGATCTGCGAGCATTTCACGACTATGGCGCAGATCATGCAGGCCGGCGCGGACGAGCTCGCCGCCGTCGACGGCATAGGCCCCATCATCGCCGAAAGCCTCACCCGCTTTTTCGCGACCCAGGGCGCGCAGGACCTGATCGCGCGGCTGCGGGCTTTTGGCCTCAACATGCAATACCGCTCTTCGCGCGCCTCCGATAAGCTGGCGGGCAAAACCTTTGTCGTGACCGGCACGCTGCCGACCCTCTCGCGCGACGAGGCGCATCAGCTGATTGCGGACAACGGGGGAAAGGCGGCGTCCTCGGTCAGCAAAAAGACCAGCTTTGTTGTCGCGGGCGAAGCGGCCGGCAGCAAGCTGACCAAAGCGCGCGAGCTCGGCGTAACCGTCATCACCGAGGAGGAGCTGCTCGCGCTGATTCGCGAATAAAGCCGCAGGCAGATGTTGTACATCTGCAAAAGCATTTGGAGAAACAGGCGTGGCATAAATGATTGAAAAAAGCAGGGGGCAAAAGCTTGCATCCCTTGCTTTTTTGTTTTCAGCTTATCGGTTGGGATGATCGGATATCACAAAAAGAACAAATTTTCTGCCGCAGAACAAGCCAGACAACGCAGGAGCGTACACGATAGACCCCCAAAGCGTTATGACCTGCGCGTAAACGGTGTCAAGCCGATTAGAGGCGCATAGGATACCATAGGAGAATGCGCGATAACGCCGCAAAGAGAAGCGAAATATTTCCAATCCGCCTGCGCGGGTTTTGCATAGCTCCGCCGTTTTGTGAATAAGCATTAGTAATGGCAGGGAGGTGCTGTAATTTGTCCAAGAACACCAATCATAAAGCTGTGAAAAGAACCGCAGACACTCCGCTCAAACAATTTGCCAAGGATACCGGCGCGGGCGGCGGCATCTCAATCGTGATTGCCAGCGCGCTGCTGTGCGTGACAGCGCTCGTTCTGATGAAGGTAGACGTCCCGTTTGAGCTGCACCAGCCGATCACCACCATTATCACGGCGCTGTCTACGCTTGTTTCCTCTTATCTGATAGGGAAGAAGAGGGAGAAAACGGGCCTGGTGCTCGGGCTTTCGGTCGGCGGCCTTGTCTTTTTGATTCTCTTCCTCGTCAGCGCGATTTTTGGCGACAAGGTTTTATCGATGCAGACGCTTGTCAAACTGGTTTCCATGCTTGCGGCCGGAGGCTTCGGCGGCCTCTTCGGCGTCACCAGAAAGGCGAACGAGAGCGCCAAGCGCGCCAAAAAAATGCTGCGGCAATAGCCTGTGAAATTCTGTTTCAAACGCAGGGTGAAAGAGGGAAAATACCCGAAATTCTCAGGTA
This sequence comes from uncultured Oscillospiraceae bacterium, assembly GCA_964555125.1. Taxonomy (GTDB): domain Bacteria; phylum Bacillota; class Clostridia; order Oscillospirales; family Ruminococcaceae; genus CAZKRQ01. Next base: position 1,163 of record CAZKRQ010000300.1, on the reverse strand, counting down.
TTTTCCCTCTTGGCGCATCACGGCAACCCGAAAAAAACGAGCCGCAATTCACGGAGCCGCCTGTAAAAAAGGCGTGAATTCGCGGTAAGGCACCGCATATATTTAATTTAGAAGCCGGGAAATCTGTCAAGTAAAAACACGCGGCGCAGGGCCGCAGACAAGAAAGAATCCATTACGAGAAACAGGAAGTGACACGATGCCCAGAACAGCGAACAACGTGATTGTAATTCCCAGAGCCACCAACAAGCGCTCCTCGCCGCGCAGGGAGGGACGCGGTATTGCACGGCTCACCTATGTTGTTGCCGGGCTGTTCCTGATTTTTATGCTTGCCGGCACAGTGTTTGCCTGCGTTTGTGATTCTCAACTCACAGAATATGTGGCCTACTTATGCGAGACACGCATCACCGAGCGGTTGGATGACAGCGTCGCGCTGATCATGCTTTCCTGCGTGTTTCCGCAGCTGATTTTGCTTCTGCTGTGCAGCATTTTTGCCAACAGCACGGCCGGGATCCCGTTTTTGCTCTCTCTGCTGCTCTTCAAGGGCTTTTACAGCGGCATGATCAACGCGAGTATCGTGTCGCTGGTCGGGCTTCGCGGCTTAACGGCGGCGATCGGCGCGTTTGCCCCCTCCACCATTCTGTCGGCGCTGGCGCTGATCATTCTTGTAACGCAGGGAATCCGCACCTCCGCAAACATCAACCATGTCATCGCGAGGGGAAAAAGCAGAAATCTCAAGCCTGTCTACGACGCTTTTTATCACGCCCTCGCGCTTGCGCTGATTCTGACGGTCGCCTCGTCCGCCGCCGAGGGCCTGCTGTTTCGGCTGTTTGGCTCACGATTGGTCATCCTCTAAGTGCGGCGGTGCCGGCTTCTTTCTCCGCCTGGGCGGCGCGGAAAATTCGGCGAGCGGCGAAGCGCTGACGGCGTCGCGCAGCTGTCGGTCGCTGATATGTGTATAGATTTCGGTCGTAGATACATGCTCATGCCCAAGAATCTCCTTGAGCGCGAGCATATCGACGTTGCCGTAGCGATACATCAGCGTCGCCGCCGTATGCCGCAGCTTGTGCGCGGAAAATCCGCGTTCCGCCAATCCGGCGCGCTCCAGGTTTTCATCCACGATCTGTTCGACCCGGCGGGGCGTCAGCCGCGTGCCCCGTGCCGAC
>CAZKRQ010000299.1:0-2733 GCA_964555125.1 uncultured Oscillospiraceae bacterium | reverse complement strand
GTGCCGCTGTCCTGGCGCAGCACACCGTGCACCACCGCCTGATACACCCTCTCGACACTGTGCGCCGCTATCTGCTCGCTCAGGGAGAGATGGGCGGCGTCATTTTTCGCGACAAGCAGCAGGCCGCTGGTATCCTTGTCGATGCGGTGCACGATCCCGGGCCGCAGCACGCCGTTGATGCCGGAAAGCTCCCCGCCGCAGTGCCAGAGAAGCGCGTTGACCAGCGTGCCGTCCGGGTTGCCCGCGGCCGGATGCACCACCATGCCCTTCGGTTTGTCGACGACGAGCAGGTCCCGGTCCTCATACACAATCGCAAGCGGTATATTTAGCGGCCGCACATCGAGCGCAACCGGCGGCGGCAGCGTCAGCTCGACCCTGTCACCGGGCCGCGCGCGATAATTCTTCGCCCTCGCGACGCCGTTCACGGTCGCGCAGCCCTCCTCAATGCGCCGCTGCGCGGCCGTGCGGGTGAGGGATTCCCCCTCCCCCTCCGCCATGGCGCAGAGTAACGCGTCCAGCCGCTTGCCGCCGTCGTCCTGCGACACGGCGCAGCGCAAAACGCGCGCGGGGTTATTCATGGTCCCGCCCTGTTTCCGGCGTTTCCTCCGCCTGGCCGGCGGGGCTGTCGCCCGCGCCGTGCACAAAAATCGGGTCGTTGCGGCGCGGCGAGAACAGCATAAAGCCGACAAGCAGCACGGCGCCGATCGTGATGTAGCAATCCGCAACGTTGAAAATCGGAAAATCAATAAATAAAAAACTGAAAAAATCCGTCACCGCGCCGCAAAAAATGCGGTCGTAGAGGTTGCCGGCGCCGCCCGCCGTCACAAGCAGGGCCGCGCAGGTCATCCAGCCCGATGTGAATCTCAGAAAGAGCAGCGCGTATAACAGCGCCGCGATCACCAGGCCGGTCAGCACGATCAAAACCAGCGTATTGCCTGAAAACGACCCAAACGCCGCGCCGGTGTTGCCGCCCTCCAGCAGGTGCAGGCCGAGCACATGGGGAATCAACACAACGTCGCGTCCCGCGAGATGCGCCTCCATATAGACTTTCGAGCCTCGATCCAGCAGCACGAGCGCAATTAGCAGCGCAAGCACGCCAAAAAACCTTTTCGGCTCAAACTTTGGGGTCAACCGGGTCATAGCCTATTCTCCGAAATCAGCAAGATAGCGGTGCTGAAAGCAACACCGCTATACGAGGCGACGATAGAGGGAGCGCGGCGTCCTTCGGGCGCGAATCACGCGGGCTTTCCCTATCCCTCTCGCCGCTCTGCCGTTTCTCAGTCAATGATGTGGGCGCAGCGCGCGCAGAGCGTCGGGTGCTCCGCCTGCTCTCCGACGGTTTCGGAATAGCACCAGCAGCGCTCGCATTTTTCCCCCGCCGCTTTCGCGACGTCGACGCCGACCGTCTCGCCCTGGAACGAGCCGCCCGCCGCCTTGACGAGCTTCACCTGCGAGGTGATGCACACCTGCGGCAATATCGCCTCGTTCCCGGCGAGGAAGGCGTATTCCGCCTCGTCCGCCGTATACAGCGTCACCGCCGCCTCCAGCGACGCGCCGATGACCTTTTCATTCCGCGCGAGCTCCAACGCCTTTTTCACGTCGTCGCGCACCGCGTGGATCTTTGTCCACTTCTCGACATGCGCGCCGTCAAAGGCGACGTCCAGCCTGCCGGGCATCTCGTTGAGCATGACCGACTCATAGTTGAATTCGCCGCCCCGGGGCAGAAAGCTCCAGACCTCCTCCATCGTGAAGGGGATGATCGGGGCCAGCAGCCGCGCCACAGCCGAGAGAATCAGCCAGATGGTGGTCTGCGCCGCGCGGCGCGAGCGGCTGTCCGCTTTTTCGACATACAGGCGGTCCTTGAGCACGTCGAGATAGAAGTTGGACATATCCACCACGCAGAAGTTGTGCAGCAGGTGGTAGACGCCGTGGAATTCATAGCGGTCGTAAAACTCCTTCGCCTGCGCGCTGACCTCGTTGAGGCGGTTGAGCGCCCAGACGTCCAGTTCCTCGAGCTCGCCGAGCGGCACCCGATCCTTTTCCGGGTCGAAATCGCCGAGATTGCCCAGAATAAACCGCGCAGTGTTGCGGATCTTGCGATATGCCTCCGACAGCTGCTTGATAATGACATCCGAAATGCGCACGTCGACCTGATAGTCGCTCGACGCAACCCAGAGCCGCAGAATATCAGCGCCGTACTTGTCGATGATCTCCTGCGCCTCGATGCCGTTGCCGAGTGATTTGGACATCTTGCGGCCCTCTCCGTCGACCGTCCAGCCATGGCTGAGCACGCCCTTATACGGCGCGCGGCCCCGCAGCGCGACCGAGGTCAGCAGCGACGACTGGAACCAGCCGCGGTACTGGTCGGCGCCCTCCATATAGAGGTCGGCCGGCCATTCGCCGTCCTCGCGCGGCTCCATGACCGCCATGTGGGTCGAGCCCGAATCGAACCAGACGTCCATGATATTGGTGTCTTTGGTGAATTCGGTGTTGCCGCAATGCGCGCAGACCGTTCCCTTGGGCAGAATCTCGCTCGCCTCATATTTGAACCACGCGTCCGAGCCCTCCCTGCGGAACAGCTCGGAGACCGCGTTGATGCTCTCGTCGGTGATGTGGTAGTTGCCGCATTTGGTGCAGTAGAACGCCGGGATCGGCACGCCCCAGGTGCGCTGGCGGGAAATGCACCAGTCCTTGCGGTCGCGCACCATGCCGGTGATGCGCTCCTTCGCCCAC
>CAZKRQ010000298.1:1702-2773 GCA_964555125.1 uncultured Oscillospiraceae bacterium | reverse complement strand
GACCAGCTCCACAGGCTGGAAGATCTGGGTGTTCCCATCCTGTTTGCCGAATGAAAGCCGGCGAGCAACGAAAAGCTCTGTGTATAGCTTTGGCAAATCAATTTATATTATTAACCTAAATTGCGTAGTCGGCAGGTAATCTTGCCTGTAGAAGCCAGACTTCAAAATACGATCTTTAGAGCATCAATGTCTTTAAATTTAAGTTTCGGCCGGTTGCAGAGAACCGCAACCGGCCGCACCAGGCTAAACGCCCTTTTTCGTTATATCAAAAAAACAGCCCAAGAGGGCTGTTTTTGAATGGTGGTTTAAATTAAAATGATCTATCCCGCCATTGGGCAGAAATTTTTCATTTTACATTCGCTTGAGTTTTAATTCTCATTCTTCGTCCAGACGTTTGATCATGGCGTAAAGCGCAGCGGCGGAATTAAAATTGTCCGGCACGATCTCTGACGCCGGTATCTGCAAATCAAACGCCTCGTTGAGCTCGGCCACAATAGAAATGATGTCAAACGAATCCAGCAGCTCGTCGTCGATCAAGGTGGTGCAGTTCTCAAAATCAATGTCCGGCTTGATGCCGCGCAAAATCTCAAGTAGTTCTTCCATGTTTAAAATTCTCTCCTTTTCATACTAAATCTTTTCGATCCCGCCGCGCGCAAGCCGGGCGCGATCGATTTTTCCGTTCGCATTGATCGGAAGATGCTCGAGGCGCTCAAAGCGCTGGGGAATCATATACGCCGGGAGCTTGCTTCGCAAGGCGGACACGATCCCCGCCGCTTCCGCCGATCCCTCATAAAACGCGACCACCTGCTGTTGTTCCTTAAAAAACACACAGCAACAGCGCTCTACCCCTGCGACGGCCTGCACATAGAGCTCGATTTCCTGCAACTCGATGCGATGCCCCATGTGCTTGATCTGAAAATCCTTGCGGGCTCGAAAATAGAGCAATCCGTCCTCGCCGTAGCACGCGAGATCCCCCGTTCGGTACACCGTCTGCGGCCATGCGGTATTCAGCGGATTTTGACAAAACACAGCGCGCGTTCGCTCCGGATCGTTCACATACCCCAACGCAAG
>CAZKRQ010000298.1:0-1692 GCA_964555125.1 uncultured Oscillospiraceae bacterium | reverse complement strand
CCGTCACACACAGCTCACCGACGCTGCCCGGCTCCGCGATCTCTTCGCCGCCTTCGCCCAGCAGGAACACCCGCTCATTGGGGAAGGGCTTTCCGATCGGCAGCGCCGATTCTTCTGAGAAGGTCTCGCCGGGCTGAATTTCATAATATGTGCAGTTGCAGGTGATCTCCGTCGGCCCGTAAAGATTGACAAACCGGGCGCACGGATAGTGGGCCCGCCAATACTCTAGATGCCGCACCGGCATCGTTTCACCGCTGAAAAGGATTTTGTTCAGCTTGCCGGGGCAGGTCTGGGCAAGCGCGTCCACCGTCGAGACGATGACAAGCGCCGAGACAGCCCAAATCAGGGTTGTGACGCCCCGCTCCTCCAACCGCTGTATCAGCTGCACCGGGAAAGAAAACAGCTTCTTTTCCAGCAGCTCTACCCGCGCGCCGCATTTAAGGCCGGTGTATATATCCTTTGTCGATACATCGAAGTCGAACGGGGCCTGATTCCCGATCACATCGGCGTCGCTAAAGCCAAAAATCGAAGCAAAATGCTCGATAAAATCGATAACCGAGCGATGGCTCACCAGAACGCCCTTGGGGCGCCCGGTAGAGCCTGACGTAAACATCGCATATAGAGGATCTGTGTCGATCGCGCCGCTTCTTCGCGCGGCGAGCAGCGCGGCGTTTTCCGGCTCCAGGCAGGCCTCTGCAAGCGGAGCAAGCGGAAACTCTGCCGCAGCCAGCTGGCGGGCGACCCGCTCCCCCGAAACGCCTTCCCACAATATAAGCGCGGGCGAAAGCGTCTCCAACATCATGTTTAACCGCTCAACGGGGTGCTTCGGGTCGAGCAGCGCATAATAACAGCCTGCGGCCGCGATCCCCAAAAAAGCCGCCACGACATTGCAGGATTTTTCCGCCAGAACCGCTATCGGCCGGCACGGCTGTGCGCGGCGCGCCACAAAGCTGCCGATATTGTGCGCGGCCTGCGACAGCTGCGCATAGGTCATTGACGATTTCGCGTCGGCAAAAGCTACCCGATCAGGGGCGCAGCGCTGCTGTCGCTCCAGATAATCAAGGACATGGGTGGGCATCTCTCCACCTCCCTCGAACAAACAGAATTTTTTTGAAAAAGCCAAAAAGCGGCGCTAACCCGCCTCTATTGGCCTGCGCCCTCCAACAGCTTGCTGAACCCTGTCGCGCTGACCGAACCGCTTGCGTCAATCGAGACGATATAGGCGAGGCGGCCGAGGGCGCCGTCATAGATCAACAGCACCGTGTCCCCAGCGCTGCCGCGCCAGAGCTCCTCCTGCGCGTCGCTCACAATCAGCGTTTCGCCTTCCCGCCTGATCGTGCGCTCTCCGTCGGGGAAACCGACAACCGCAGCCTGTTCCCCGTCCGGCAGAGCAACAGCCCTCACAAGCGGACCTTCTTTTAGCGATACCTCCTGTCCGCCAACCATATTCTCCGGCCGGTAGAGCGCGGCGCGATACCCCTCGTTGTCTCTCAGCCACTTTGAAAGGTCCTGGGCCGTGCAGTCCTCAAACAACAGGGTATATTCGATCATACGCAGCGTCGCGGCGGCGTCCCTCTCCACCTCGACGGCATCTCGATTGTTCCGGCGTTCCCTTATGCCCTGTTCGGCGAGATACTCGCCGCAATAGCGCGTCAGCTTAAACGCGCCGGAAACATTGACATGGTCGCCGTC
>CAZKRQ010000297.1:0-2778 GCA_964555125.1 uncultured Oscillospiraceae bacterium | reverse complement strand
TCAGATGGGCCTGCACGGCGAAAAACGCTGGACGCAGATCATCAGCCGCGCGACATGGTCGGCCGACGACCCGCCGCGCTATATGGGCGCGATTGGCAAGGCGGTGGATGTGCACGACGCGAGGATGAGGTGGAGAAATCTGGAATGGCGGGCGTCGCACGACGTGTTGACGGGGCTCTTTAATTTTGCCTCTGCAAAAGAGAGGGTTCAGGAGAGGATGACCGACCGGGTCGCCGGGAAATTTGTGCTGATGATTATTGACCTGGACCATTTTAAAGAGGCCAACGATCAATATGGGCACACATTCGGCAACCAGGTGCTGATTTATATCGCGGAGAAGCTGCGCCAGATCACCCGCAGCGGCGACATTGCGGCGCGCGTCGGCGGGGATGAGTTCCTGGTTTCGCTGGAATATAAGGATCAGATCGAACCCGGCATCGAGCGTATTTTTCACGCGCTGACAGGTCAGATGGAGGACTATTCTATTTCGGTGAGCATGGGGATTGCGAAAAGCGAAATGTTGGGGAAGGACTACGAGACGCTGTTCCGCGCCGCCGATCAGGCGCTGTATGCGGCGAAGCGGTCGGGCCGCGGGCGCTATCGGTTTTATGACGATTCCATGAGAGACACGCTGTCGAGCATTTCGCCTATCCGCTGCATGGAGTCGGAGAGAAACGGAGGCGGGGAGCGATGAAAAAGTCGAACAAAGCGACGCATTTTCTGACGGTCAGTTTTTCGCTGGTCATGCTTCTGTGCATTGTGGTTTTCGGCTTTCTGGCGCTTTTCATGAGATCGAGAAGCGAAAAGACGATCAGCGAGATCGGCACATTTTATATGGAGGGCCTGAGCGAGCAGATCACCCGCCATTTTGAGACGACGCTCAGCCTGCGCCTTTCACAGATCGAGGTGCTTGTGAACGAGATGCCGACGGAGCTGGCGGACAGCGAGGAGGTTCGGGCAGAGCTTGTATATAATGTGAAGGCGAGGGGCTTCAACTGTCTGGCGATTTATTCCCAGAACGGAAACTTTGAGATGCTTTTCGGCAATCAGGTGCAGCTTGACGACCCGCCGCCGTTTCTGGCCTCGATTCAGGCCAATGAGGTGAAGGTGGCGGTTGCCACCGACTCGAGCGGGCAGAAGGTCATCCTCATGGGTGTGCCGACGAGGGATTTTACGACAGCGGATGGGGAGGGCATCGCGATTGTCGCGGGCCTGCCGGCAAGCTATATCAGCGAGACGCTCTCGCTGGATGTGAACGGCGAAAGCGTCTATTCCCATGTGATCCGCCGGGACGGAAGCTTTATCATCCGCAGCGCCGAGGAAATCGGGGAGAACTATTTCAAACTGATTCGGGACATGTTCAGCGACGACAGCGAAAAGGGCGAGGAGCATATCGCCGAGCTGAGAGAGAGCATGAACCGGGGGGTGGAGTATTCCAGCATTCTGGAATCGGGCAACGTGCGTCGCCATCTCTACTGTGCGGCGCTGCCGCTTACGGAATGGTACCTCGTCACGGTTATGCCCTATGGTATGCTGGATGAGACGGTGGGCGGCCTGAGCGTCGAGTGGATTCTGCTGGCGATTCTGGGCTGCGCGCTGGTGATCGCGGCGCTTCTGCTGATTTTCGCGAAATATTATCGGTTGACCCAGCAGCAGGTGCACGAGCTGGAGCAGGCGAGGGAAGAGGCCATTCACGCGAATCAGGCAAAAAGCGAGTTCCTCTCCAATATGAGCCACGACATCCGAACGCCGATGAACGCGATTGTCGGCATGACGGCGATCGCGACGGCGAATATCAACAACCCGCAGCAGGTGCAGAATTGTCTGAAAAAAATCAGCCTTTCCGGCAAGCATCTGCTGGGGCTGATCAACGACGTTCTCGACATGGCGAAGATTGAGAGCGGGAAAATGACCTTCAACACCGAGCTGGTTTCGCTGCGCGAGCTGATGGACGGCGTGGTCGGCATTGTGCAGCCGCAGGTGCGGGCCAAGCAACAGAAATTTGATATTTTTATCCATGATATTTTTGCGGAAAACGTTTGCAGCGACAGTATTCGTCTCAACCAGGTGCTGCTGAATCTGCTGTCCAACGCGGTCAAGTTCACGCCGGAAGGGGGAGAGATTCAGGTCTCGATCTGGGAGGAGCCTTCGGAAAAGGGCGACGCTTTCGTAAAGGTTCATCTGGGCGTGAAGGATACGGGAATCGGCATGACGCCCGAATTCATAGAAAAGATCTTCGAGAGCTTTGTGCGCGAGGATTCGACGCGCGTCCGCAAAACCGAGGGCAGCGGCCTGGGCATGGCGATCGTCAAATATATTGTGGACGCGCTGGGCGGAAGCATTGATATTTCAAGCGAGCCGGGGAAGGGGAGCGAGTTTCTTGTCACACTCGACCTCGAGATCGCGACAGAGCAGGAAGTCGACATGGTTCTGCCGAACTGGAACATGCTGGTTGTCGATGACGACGAGATGCTCTGCCAGAGCACGGTTTCGTCCTTAAAGCAGATCGGCGTTGAAGCGGATTGGTCGCTGGACGGCGAGAGCGCCGTCAAAATGGCGCGCGAGCGGCACGAGCAGGAGGACGATTACCACATCATCCTCCTGGATTGGAAGCTGCCGGGGATCGGCGGCATCGAAACCGCGCGCGAAATACGAAGGAGCGTCGGGGAAGAGACGCCGATCCTGTTGATCTCGGCCTATGACTGGAGTGAAATCGAGGAAGAAGCGCGCAAGGCGGGCGTTACGGATTTTATCTCCAAGCCCCTGTTTAAATCCACC
>CAZKRQ010000296.1:1183-2782 GCA_964555125.1 uncultured Oscillospiraceae bacterium | reverse complement strand
GGAGGGGGGGTCTGAGGGGCGTGAGCGGGCGCTGGGGTGGGGGGCGTAACAGGGGCCGCGGGAGCGGGGGGCGGGGTCACAGGTGCGGGGGCCGGGCCGGGCGTCTGGGGCATGGCCGGAGCCGGGCCGGTGGCGGGGGTGGGCATCTGGGGCGGCACGGTAGCAGCCGGGCCGGGCATCTGGGGCCGGGGGGTGTCCGGGGTCAGGATGTTGGGGTCCACCGCAATGGCGGCGGCCAGCTTTTCCACAGCGGCGGCCAGGTCCGGCACCTCAATCTTGATTTTCATTTCCATCATTGATATAATCCTCCTTGTTTTCAGATTGACAGTCACAGAGCTCACAGGGGTCAAGGTGCGCCCCGCAATAGGGGCAGGTGGTGAAATAGGGCATGGGTCAGTCCTCCAAAATGCTTGTCCAATGTTCAAGGGCGGTCATGACCTTGCGGGTGTAGTCCGTTTGATAGACGCCAGCATCCCAGAGCTTTCTTGCGCCGGTGGGGCCGTTGTTATAGGCCATCAGGGCTTGCTCTGTGTCCCCGTAGCGCTCAAGATAACCGCCGATGATGTAGACACCGGCCTCAATGTTTCCGGCATAGGTCAGCGGGTCCATGCCCAGACCCTGGAGCCATTCATGATTGATTTGGTTGATTTGCATGAGGCCATAATCGTGGGTGGGGCTCACGGCATCCGGGTCAAAGTGGGTTTCCACCTCAGCGATGGCCAGCGCCAGGGCATAGGGCACGCCGTAGGCCTCACATTGGTCCTGCATGAGCTCCTGGAGGTCATAGGCCAGGAGCCGCCCGTCACTCACGATGTCATCCCGGTGCCTCACCGGCTCCGGCGTTTCAGCCGGAGCGGCGGAGGCGCTGGCGGGCTTCTGGGACGGGGTGACCGTGGCCACCGGGGGCTTGTCCTCCAGCAGAGCGTCAAAAATAAAGTTTAAGGTGAGGGCGGAGACTGTGAGGCCCAGCGCAATGGCCAGCACGATGGAGGCAAAGACCAGCGCCACGGGCCGGAGGTCACGCTTGGCCAGGCGGCGGGGACGGTAGGCGGCCATCATGTATTCATCCGGCGGTTGACCTCCGCCACCAGCTCATTGGTGCTGTACTGCTCCAGCGGGTTGCTGTCATCCTCCACCGTGTAATCGGAGGGAATGAGGAAAGCGGGGCGGGACCCGTGGGCGTAGGAGCAGCCGCTGCTGTTGAGGCGGCCAAGGGAGTACAAGCCAAGGACCCATGTATGGTCATCATCCACGCAGGGCGTGGACCAGGGGGTCACGGACCACTCAAAGGCCTCCTCATCATTCGGGTTGGGCAGGATGCCGTGATACTTGCGCAGCTCATCCAGGGTGAGCGGGGCCACCTTGCACTCCACCGTCCCATACTCCTTGGAGCCGTTGAGGGCGGTGAGGTCCACCGTGCGGGTGATGACCTCATCCGGGTGCCCCTGGGTGAGGCCGTCCAGGTAGACGCCGTTGAGGTGGGAGCGGAGGGAGCTGGCGGCAAAGTTGTTGGTATCGCCAAACGCCCGCTTGACCCACTCCGTGTCCATGAGCAGGGTGCCCTCCTTGCGGTGCTCCAGGACGATGCAGAGCTCCCCA
>CAZKRQ010000296.1:0-1083 GCA_964555125.1 uncultured Oscillospiraceae bacterium | reverse complement strand
GTCCATGAGCAGGGTGCCCTCCTTGCGGTGCTCCAGGACGATGCAGAGCTCCCCACGGTAGGAGATGACCTTGCCGGGGGCGATAGCGGAAACAGGGGTTTTCATGTACTTTTCCTCCTTGTAGATGTCGGGGCGGGCCTCCCGCTCCACGGTTTTGTTGTTCTCATAGACGGGGCCGGTGCCGGTCCACTCATAGTCACACTCCGGGCCGATGAGGACGCCGCACAGCCTATGCGTGGCCTCATCATTGGTGGGGGCCCAGACGTGAACGTCCAGCCGGGTCCCGGTGGCCTTGTGGCGCAGGCCAACGCTCCATTTGTACTCTTTCATGGATTAGTCATCCTCCGTTTCAATGGTGATGATGTTCTCAGCCTGGACGATGATGTCCGACACGATTTGACGGATGGGCAGGCCGGTCTTGGCCTTGAGGCGGCGGACTACTTTCTCCGCCTCCGGGGTGAGGCGGACCGTGCCGATGCACTCCATACCCCGCCCACCCGCTTTGAGCACAATGGCGTTTTCGCTTTTGCTCATAGGGTTGTCCTCCTTGGTTTTTTGGGGCTTGTGTGGTGCGGGTCTATGCCTCATCGGCAGCTCTGCGTTCCCCTCCGCTCAAGCTCCTGCTGCATAGTGAGCTGGGCCCGTGCGGCGTCATACTTGAGGCGCTGGTCCGGGAGCCTGTCCCCGGTGCGGCCCCGCCGCAGCTCGGTGTAAACCGTGGAGAGAGGCACCTTTAAGGCCGCCGCCAGGTCCTTGGCGGTGTTGCCCTGTTCCCACAGGGTTTGGAGGTCTTTCCGGGCTTGGAGCGTGCGGAAAGCGTAGCCTGCCATTTATATCACCTCTTTTCATAGTGGATTGATGCCGTGGTGTCCGGGGGCCCTTATCAGGGCTCCCGGAGGGCCACATAGCCCTGGACCACGAAGTGGCCGCCGTTCTCGCCGTTCTTCCCGTGGGCACAGTGGTCAATGCTGATGCCCTGGATGGTGCCCCAGCGGATGCCGTTGGCCTCACAGTAGCTGGCGATGAGGTCACCGGCCAGCCAGCTCTCACCCCGCTTGAGGCCGTTATAGACCTTGAGCATGG
>CAZKRQ010000295.1:0-2795 GCA_964555125.1 uncultured Oscillospiraceae bacterium | reverse complement strand
AACACAAAGAAACCTCAAAACGCGGGTATCTGTCGCGCTTTAGGGCCTTTGTATTTAAAATATTGTGAATAACGATATAAAAAGATGGAACTAAAAAAGAAGATACTGTAAAACTGCGCTTAACATCCAATACGAAGTCATTCTTGCCTATCAAAAAGCATAAAAAATGGATAACAATGTTCCAACAGTTACATCTTTTGCTCACGCGAAAAAGGTTCATAGCAGGCCGGAGCGTGGCGGCGGTCTTTCAGTCAAGACCACTCCTAAGAGGGGTGACATGACGAACGGCCTAAGGCCAGAAGAGAAGCCAGCGCCCAAACGACGCTGGCTTTCGCTTTGCTCAAGCCATAGTGGTATGACCACTTGCTACCCTTAATCTGTATATTCCTTTTTGCTGAGACTATCCTCTATCTGACCCTGCTTTTCCTGTTTCTGGATACACTTTTGAATCGTTGCAGTATTGAGCCCTACCGTGCTCACATAATATCCGGTTGCCCAGAAATTTCGGTTCCCGAACTTGTATTTTAGATTCGCATGACTCTCGAAAGTCATCATCGCACTTTTTTCCTTCAAATATCCCATAAACTGCGATACACTGTATTTCGGGGAATGCTTACCAGCAGATGGACGTGATCCGGCATCATGTGCCCTTCTATGATCTCTACGCCTTCACTTGTGCAAATCTTTTATGATTTGCTGAATACCTGTTCTTAACTGGTGATAGATGATTTTCCTCAGATACTTCGGGGGGAACACGATGTGATACTTTCATACCCATTTTATAAATGCTAAGCTTCTGTTGCTAAAGTAATAATGCGAAAGTCGGCGCAGTTTAATGCTACGCCGACCCTTGCTCAAAATGTTTTCTTATGTCACCGCTTCGTCCGCAGGCTCTTTTTCGGATTACTATATACGCGCTATGCCGCTCTTACGGGCTGCCTCGGCAACCGCGAGCGAAACGGCATCAATGACACGGGGATCAAATGCGGCTGGAATAACATTATCAGCATTCAAATCATCCGCAGAAATGAGGCCCGACAATGCATAGGCTGCGGCTATCTTCATTTCATCGTTTATATCGCGCGCCCGAACATCAAGCGCTCCACGGAAAATGCCCGGAAACGCGAGCACGTTGTTGATTTGATTTGGATAATCACTACGCCCGGTTGCCACAACTGCCGCTCCACCCGCTTTGGCGTCCTCCGGAAAAATCTCGGGTGTCGGATTTGCACACGCAAAGATAATCGGATCCTTCGCCATTGTTCTGACCATTTCGGTTGTCAGCGTACCCGGCGCAGAAACGCCAATAAACACATCCGCTCCTTTTATAACATCTACTAACTTTCCACGCTGTTTATCGGGATTGGTTATTCGGGCCATTTCCTCCTTAATCGGGTTCAAGCCATCACGCCCTTCATATATAGCGCCGGTTCGGTCACACATGATGACATTTTTCACCCCGACAGAACAAAGCAATTTAATAATTGCAATACCTGCTGCGCCTGCGCCACTGGTCACAACCGTGATATTATCCAATGATTTTCCGACAACTTTCAATGCATTGATCAATCCAGCCAATGTTACAACTGCTGTACCATGCTGGTCATCGTGAAAAATCGGAATATCACAGACCTCTTTTAGACGACGCTCAATCTCAAAACAACGCGGGGCAGAGATATCCTCGAGATTTACTCCGCCAAAACTGCCCGCCAACAATTCAACCGTTTTGACAATCTCGTCGGGCTCTTTAGAGCGCACACAAAGCGGAATGGCGTCCACCCCGCCAAATGCTTTAAATAAAACGCATTTTCCCTCCATGACCGGCATCCCCGCCTCCGGGCCAATATCCCCAAGTCCAAGTACTGCCGTGCCATCTGTCACAACCGCGACCGTATTCCAACGTCCGGTCAGTTCAAAGCTTTTTTCGGGTTCCTTTTGGATCTCCAGACAAGGGGCCGCAACACCGGGTGTATAGGCAACGGATAATTCATGTGCATTCGCAACCGACATTTTGGGTTCTATCGAGAGTTTTCCTGCCCATTTTTTGTGTTTCTCCAACGCCAATTTTGCATAATCCATAATCTATTCTCCTTCTTGATAAATCCCTCAAATATACGCTACCGCTTCTATTTCAACCAAAACATTCTTAGGCAGTTCGCGGACAGCGACACAACTACGAGCCGGATTGCACTGTATATATTTGCTATAAATCGAATTAAATACATCGAAATCCTTCATATTTGCTAGAAAACAAGTGGTTTTAATAATTTTATCGGCGCTTGACCCTGATTTCTCAAGCACCGCAAGTAAATTCATCAACACCCTTTCAGTCTGCGCTTCTATAGTATCGCCGATAATTTCTCCCGTCTCTGGCATCAACGGGATCTGACCTGATGTGTAAACTAAGCCGTTGTGACAAATGGCTTGCGAATAGGGGCCGATCGCTGCAGGCGCTTTGGCTGTGTTGATAATCTGCACAATTATCACTTCCTTTTCTTTTGATATGTTTTTTATTATGTTTTTGATTCCTTCTCGGCCTGGCGTGCATATCTCAGGTGGAGATAAATCGTATTTTTGGAAAGGCCCAATGAATTCGCAATTTTAGGTATCGCACCTTTCACACTGAATAACCCCCGCATATAAAGCAGCCGAATAATTTCCCTGTTTCGATTTGACGGCAGAATGCTTTCGTTTGCCTCTACTTCTTTACTTGCCTGATCAATTTCCAGCTCCAGCATTTCATCGACGTTTTCAAAAAAGTTTTCATTCAGAGAATGTTCGCGTTCAACAACGCT
>CAZKRQ010000294.1:0-2802 GCA_964555125.1 uncultured Oscillospiraceae bacterium | reverse complement strand
CAATGCAATTGGCCGACCCATTCGCGATCTCTTGAGGGGCGTTGTCTGTACCAGACCCTTTTAGGTCTATCAAGCCCCCGGCTCTGCCGGGGGCTTGACTTGCCAGAAACAGGTCAGACACTGGCGGACGGCGAATAACGGCCCACGGACTCAAAGAGATCAAGCCGGTGCTCGCTCTTTGCTTCGGCGGCCTCAGCCAGATGCTCAAGAACTTCTTCGTCGGGGTCGTCAAGGGCGCTCATCTGCTTCAGCGGCAGATGCTGACGGTCGATATGCTCCCAAACGGGTTCGCTGTCGGCGGCCATAATTGCGCCGTAGCGGTCAGCCGGTTGCTCGGGCAGGGAACGCATAGCGGCACTTGCCGCAGCGCCTATATGTGCAGATCCATGTGTCAGGTCGCTCAGACCGGCCTCGTTTTCAAGATCGCAATCAAAAACAGAATCGTGCAATGGGCACATAAAAAATAATCTCCTTTCCGTTGCGTGAGAGATATACAGATCTTATTCTGTATATATTATTATATTAGCATAGATTATTCAAAAATGATACGGAAATTTTAGCTAAATTTACAAACAGTTTTTCGTGCATGTTGAAGCAGCTTTGTGTTGTCAGCACAAAAAACGATCCGATCCCCATAATCTGCGCTCTGACGCGGGAATCCCGGAAAGGATAATGTCGAGCTTACAGACAAATCGAAGCGGCTGTAAGACCTTTTACGGATGGGCGTCTCATACGAATGCAGCCGTTTTGCTCGCTTTTTGCTCAAAAAGCCGGCGCTTTACTCAGAGTCCTGTGGCCGGGAAGGTTCTGCTTTGTCCAATGTCCGGGCCGAAGGGCTTTGGCTTCCCACCGCACTGGCCTCAAAAGAAGATTTTGAATGAAAAACAGCCCCGGCAAATGTGTCGGGGCTGTGCTGAAGATTTTTTGAGGCTTTATTCGTAGGACGCGATTTCGCGCACAATGGGTGTGATGGCTTTGAGAACGGCGCCGTTTTCAAAGGGACAGACGAGATTGGCCGAGGCGAGCAGCTGGCGATAGCCTTGAGAGCCGCCGAGTCTGCACAGGCTGAGGTAATCCCGCCAGGCGGCGTCGAAGTCCTTTTTCATGCGGCCGCACAGCTCAAAGGCGCAGATCTGCGCGAGGGCGTAATCGATATAGTAAAACGGATAGAGGAAAATATGCTGTTTCTGCATCCAGAAGCCGCCGCCCTCGAGAAATGCGTTGCCATCATAGTCGCGCCAGGGCATATATTTCTGCTCGAGCTCGCGCCAGACACGGCGGCGGCCCTGCGCGCCGAGCTCGGGGCGGGCGTAAACGACATGCTGAAACTCATCGACGCAGACAAGGTAGGGAATCGTTGTCAGCGCCTCGCAAAGATGGGCGTAGCGGTAGCGCGCCGCGTCCTCGCCGAAGAAGCGGTTCATCCAGGGATAGGTGAACAGCTCCATTGTCATGGAGTGAATCTCATTGACCTCGCTTGTCGACGAGCAGATGGACTGGAACGGAAGCTCGCGGCTTGCGAGATAATACTGAAACGCATGGCCGCATTCATGCGTGAGCACATCGACGTCGGCCGAGGTGCCGTTAAAATTGCTGAAAATAAACGGCGCTTTATAGCTCGGCAGCGCGGTGCAATAGCCGCCCAGATGCTTGCCGGGGCGGGTCTCAAGGTCGAACAGGCGGTGCTCCAGCATAAAGTTGAAAAACTCGCCGGTTTCGCCGCTCAGATGTTCGTACATATCCTTCGCGCAGCCGAGCATATAGCCCGCCGTGCCGGAGGGGACGGGGTTGCCCTCCGGGAAGATGAGGCTCTCATCGTAAAACCGCAGCTTGTCGACGCCCAAACGCGCGGCCTGATTCTCAAAAATTTTCCGGCAGACAGGGACGACGTTTTCGACGATCTGGTTGCGGAACGCCTCGACATCGGCGGGGCCGTAGTCGAGACGGTGCATCGACAGATAACCGTATTCCGTGTAGGAGGGGAGCTCGAGCTTCTTCGCGATGCGAACCCGTTGCGCGACGAGCTCGTCAAAAACGTTGTCCAGCTCGGCGCTCGCGCCTTCATAGAGCCCGGCCCAGGCCTCAAACGCCGCCCTGCGAACCGCGCGGTCAGGGCTCTGCATGTGTCGCAGCAGGCCATAGAAATTGCACTTCTCGCCGGCGAATTCCGTCACGCAGGAGGCGGCGATCTTGTTGTATTTTGTTTTAAGCGTGTTTTCGTTGGCGAGATCGACAATGATCTTTTTACTTTGAATGCGCTCGTCGGCCTCGGCGGTGTCGAACAGGATCGAGCCGTAGGTCTGCTCAAACTGCGGACGCCACACCGAGCCGAGCAGCGTCTCGGTCAGCTTTTTCTCGACCCCCATCAGCGCGGGGAGGTTTTTGTCAAAATAGTTGATTTCGTCCTCGTAATATGGGTCCGCGGTGTTCATGGTGTTGCGGATATATGCGGTGGAATACTGGGTTTCGAGGGCGCAGCGCGCCGCCTCGATCGCCTCAAACGCCTTGACAAACGCCTCAAAGCTCTCGGCCTCCTCGAGCTGCCGCGTCAACTCTTTGAACTCCCGCTTGATCTCGTTGAAATCGGGCCGGCTGTAGGGCAAACCGGCAAAGGTTTCCATCTCCATCATTTTCCCCCTGAACGTGTCAATTTCCGGGCGCGCGCCCCGGTCGGCAAAAACGGCCGTAGAGAACCGCCGCAAGATGGGCCGCCGCGCAGGTAGACGACCGTACCTATTAATATAATAGTATAGCAAAGAATGTGGCCGAGAGCAAGATTGCAAACCGGGTATTGACAGGATA
>CAZKRQ010000293.1:1304-2829 GCA_964555125.1 uncultured Oscillospiraceae bacterium | reverse complement strand
GAACCGGCACGTCGAGATCCGCGCAGAACTCGGTGAGCACCTGGCGGCAGATCATGCAGGGCCCGCTGTCGAAATCATCCCCCACGGCGACCGCGAGGCCCGTAAATTTCCGGCAGCCCGCCGCGACCATGCCGAATATGGCGGTCCTCTCGGCGCACACCGTCGCGCCGTAGCTCGCATTCTCTATGTTGCAGCCCTTGTAGATCACGCCGTCCTCCCCGAGCACCGCCGCGCCGACCATATACTGCGAATAAGGGCAATAGGCGTTTTGACGCGCCGCGCGCGCCGCCTCGAGCAACTGCTGCTTCTTTTCCTGCGTCATAACCGTGATTTCTCCTTTACCATATTTTTTGAGGGTATTCCATTCTTATTGTAGCATAGGGACGCCTGCTATGCCATCCCTGTTTCGCCCCGTTTCGCGGCAATTCGCCATTGAGATTGAATTCCGCCCTTAAATGTAATATGATAATAAAAACAGTGAAATGATTCCCCACCAGCAAGGAGGCCGCCCATGAACAACCGCAGAGACAAAATCAACTATTATCTCGACATCGCCGAAACCGTGTCCAAACGCGGCACCTGCCTGCGCCGCAATTTCGGCGCGATCATCGTCAAAAACGACGAGATCATCTCGACGGGCTATGTCGGCGCGCCGCGCGGGCGCAAAAACTGCACCGATCTGGGCTCCTGCCGCCGCGAGCAGCTGGCAATTCCCCGCGGGGAGCGGTATGAGATGTGCCGCTCGGTGCACGCCGAGGCCAACGCCATCATCAGCGCCGCGCGCCGGGATATGCTCGGGGGCACCCTCTATCTTGTCGGCATCGAGCGCTCGACCGGCGAATATGTCAAAAATGCGAGCTCCTGCGCGATGTGCAAGCGGATGATTATCAACGCCGGCATCCGCACTGTCTTTGTGCGCAACAGCGCGAGCGAATACACCTCCATCGATGTCGACGCCGAGTGGGTCACACAGGATGAATCCCTCGACGACACCACGGGCTATTGACCCTCGCCCTCTCACCGGCGGCGCCAAAAAAGGCCCAAAAAAGCGCGGCCGCTGCGCGCGGAATTTCCGGCGCGGTTCCCGGCTTTTTGCGGGGGCTGTTCCCCGCCCCGCCGCCGTGTTCCGCGCAGAGCTTTATGATAAAGGAGAACGCATGAGCGTTAAAAATATCCTGTTCGACATGGACGGCCTTCTCATCGATTCCGAGAGGATGTCGCTCCAGATATTCCGCGAAATGCTCGCCGGGCGCGGCCTCTCGATCACCGACGCGCAGTACTGCGAGATGATCGGCAAGCCGCTCGAGGCGAGCGCAAAGCAGATCGAGAGCTTTTATCCCGGCCTGGACGGGTTCGCGTTTTATGAGGAGTATGGACGGCGTTACTTCCTCGCGGTGGAGGCCGGACGCCTCTCGGCCAAGCCGGGCGCAAAGGAGCTGCTCGAGGCCTGCCGGGTGCGCGGCGTTCACTGCGCCGTGGCGAGCTCGAATATCCGCGAGGCGGTTGTCGGCTGCCTGCAAAAGCT
>CAZKRQ010000293.1:0-1269 GCA_964555125.1 uncultured Oscillospiraceae bacterium | reverse complement strand
CCTTTATGAATATATGGAGGTGATCGTGCATGACGGTATGGGCGCGCGCGGAAAGCCGGCGCCCGACCTCTTTCTTCTCGCCGCGGAAAAGCTGGGCGCGGACAAGTCGCAGTCGCTGGTGCTTGAGGATTCCTATGCGGGCGTGATGGCCGCGCACGCGGCGGGCATCCCCGTCATCGTCATCCCCGACCTACTCTCGCCCAATGACGAGATGCGGCGCGTGGCGCTCGCCTGCGAGCGCTCCCTATTCGACATCATCCCCTATCTCGACGCATAACAAAGCTCCCGGCGGCACACCGCCCCGGGAGCTATTTTGACAAAGGCTTTTCGCGCCCGGCTACACGCCGAGAAATACCTTCGCGACCTGAAAATAGATCAACAGCGAGAGGGCGTCGACGATCGTCGTGATAAACGGCGACGACATGACGGCGGGGTCGAAGCCCAGCTTTTTCGAGAGGATCGGCAGCGAGCAGCCGACGATCTTCGCGAAAAAGATCGTGCAGACAAGGGTCAGGCTGACGACGAGCGCAATCAGGACCCCGACGCGGTCGAGCAGCAGCAGCTTGACAAAATTCGCCGCCGCGAGGGTTGCGCCGCACACCACCGCGACGCGAATTTCCTTCCAGATCACGCGAAACCAGTCGGCGAACTCGACCTCGCCGAGCGAAAGGCCGCGAATGACCGTGACCGACGCCTGCGAGCCGCTGTTGCCCGCCGTGTCCATCAGCATGGGGATGTAGGCAATGAGCGCGGCCTGCGCCGCCAGCGCCGCCTCGAACGAGCTGATGATCATGCCGGTGAAGGTCGCGGACACCATCAGCAGCAGCAGCCACGGGATGCGCGCTTTCCATATCTCAAAAACCGACAGCTTTAAATAGGGCTTGTCGGTCGGCACGATCGCGTTCATCTTCTCGATGTCTTCGGTGAACTCCTCCTGCATGACGTCGATCGCGTCGTCGACCGTGATGATGCCGACCAGCCGCCCCTCGCTGTCCACAACGGGCAGCGCGATAAAGTCATATTTGCCGAACATCTGGGTGACCTCTTCCTGGTCGGCCGCCGTCGTCACCGAGATGACGTTCTCCTCCATGATATCCCCGACAATATCCTCATACTGCGCGAGCAGCAGGTCCTTGACCGAGACAAGGCCGAGCAGCTTGCGGTCGCGGTCGGTGACATAGCAGGTATAGATCGTCTCTTTGTCCACGCCGGTGCTGCGGATGCGCGCGAACGCCTCCTGCACCGTCATCGTCTTTTTGAGATCGACAT
>CAZKRQ010000292.1:0-2830 GCA_964555125.1 uncultured Oscillospiraceae bacterium | reverse complement strand
TGTAAATATCATCTGCCCCATTGCGTGGACGGCGCAGCTCGAGAATTTTGAGAAGGCGTATCCCGAGGCATTTAAGGCCAACGTAAAAATGCCGCCGATGGGGCATTACGGGGATTCCGAGCTGGAGATCGGGCGGGTCTGCGTGCAGCTGGCTTCCCCCGATTTCAAATATCTCACCGGCGAGACGCTGACGCTGGAGGGGGGCATGGGCCTGCGGCCCTGACCCGCCCGAGGCGAGGGACGCTCTCACTGTCTGCCGCGAAAAAAGCCCCGGCGCCGCCTACAGGCGGCGCCGGGGCTTTCCGACCCGCAAAAGAGAGCCGAAAGCAACGCGGCGGAAATGGAAAGGATGCTTTTGAACCTGGTGGGGAAAGAGAGAACGCCTCCCGGCGCGAAACCGTCATTTTCAGCTTCCCGGCGCGGGCCGTCCGCCCTTATATCCTTCGTGCGGTTTTGGGACACTCCGCGCATTTTGGTGTTTTTCAGACAGGGGACGTCCATGCTATACTGAAAACAGACAGGATAGACCGAAAATGCCCTGTTGAAGCCGTTTTTTTCACGGTCGGGGCTTCGTTTTGGAGAAGAAGCGGTTTTGAGGGCCCCGGAAGCGGCGCATAATAAGACAGGCGAAGCGAATGGAAACGCGGAAATTGCGGGAGAGAGTAAAGGCAAAAAGCGATGGAATTTTTTAAACAGCTTGGGATCTTCGCGCTGACGGCGGGCCTGATCGGCATATCGGCCCACTTTATCGGCGAGGCGCTGCCGCGCGAGCGGTTTCGATGGGATCGCTTTCCCTTTGCCGCCTATGGGTGGGAAAGAGAGGGGAAAATCTACGCCCGGCTGCGGGTTGAGAAGTGGAAGAACAAATTGCCGGACAAGAGCCGTTTTGTGCGCTCAACGGTGCGCAAAAGCGTCGGCGCCGACCGCAGCAGCGAGCGCATGTGGCGTCTTGTGCAGGAGACCTGTGTCGCCGAGGCGGTGCACTGGGCCCTTCTGGTCATAAGCCCGGTGATGCTGCTCGTCATGAGGCCGCCATACGGCGCGGTCGCGGCCGTGCTTTACGGCCTTTCCAATCTGCCGTTTATCATCATTCAGCGCTATAACCGGCCGCGGCTTGTCCGTGCGGCGCAGCGCGCCGGGCGCCTGCACGCGGCGCAGGAGGAAGCATGAAGATTCTGGTGCTGTCCAGCAACAATGGGGAGGGGCATAATTCGGCGAGCCGCGCCATCATGGAGCAGGCGGGCCGTAGGGGGATTTTCAGCGTGATGATCGATACGCTGCTGTTTGACTCGGCGCGGCATTCGGAGATCGTCCGCAAAATCCATGTCGGCAGCGCGCTGCACGCGCCGGGCATTTTTAAGGCCGGCAACGAGCTCGCCGAAAAAATGACCGAGAAGGTGGCGCAGAAGGGGCGGCCCTCCGCCTGTTATTACGCGAACGCGCGCTATGCCCGCCGTATCCTGCGGTTTATTGAGGACAATGAATTCGACGTTGTCGTCGCGACGCATATTTTTGCGGCGGAGGCCCTCAGCTATCTGCGCGACGCCGGCGCGGCGGGATTCCGCAGCTACTTTATTGTGACGGATTACAGCTGCACGCCCTTTCTGACGGAAACCAATCTGGACGCCTACTTTATCCCAAACCGGCTGATGCTGCCCTATTTCAACGAAAAGGCGCCCGGGAAAAACTATGTCGCGAGCGGCATACCCGTCAGCGAGGCGAGCGTGCGAAAAACCGAAAAGGCGCAGGCGCGCGCGGCTCTGGGGTTGCCGGCGGATGCGCCGATCGTGATGATGATGACCGGCAGCATGGGCTTCGGCAACATTGCGGCGTTTACCGAAGCGTTTGCGCCGATGATGCCGCCGGGCACGCTGCTGCTCGCCCTGTGCGGCAACAACAAAAAGCTGAAAAAAGAGCTGGAGGAGAGATTCGGCGGACGCGGTTATCTGCGTGTCGTCGACTACACCCGTCAGGTCGGTCTGTATCTCGACGCGGCGGACGTGCTGGTGAGCAAGCCGGGCGGGCTTTCCTCAACGGAGGCCGCAGTGAAGGAGATCCCGCTCGTGCATATGACGCCGCTGCCCGGCTGGGAGGAGGACAACGTCGACTTCTTCACCTCGCTGGGCATCTCCGCGACGGGAGAGACGGCGCAGGAAATGGCGCGCTGCGCGCTTCGCCTGCTGACCGACGGGGCGGCGCGCGCCGAGATGGCGCGCTGTCAGCGCGAACAGATCAACAAATTCGCCGCGCGGGATATTGTGGATTATATCCTGCGCGATGAAGGGTGAAGCCGCGCGCCGGGCAGAGAAACGGCGAAAGCAGGGAGCCTGAAAGTCTTAAAACAGACTTTCAGGCTCCCTGGCTGTTCGGAGAGAACGAAAGAGGCCCGACAAAGAGGGAAAAAACGGGAGAAAAACTTCTCTGCGGTCAAAGCCGTTGATTGAGAGAGCTTTTTCGGCAGGCGCAGGTAAGGAGGAAAGGTTGCAGAGTGTTTCCCGAAGGTAGATGCCGGCCGCGGCGCTTGCAGGATCGACTCGATTTTTGCCGGCGAAGAAGCCCCGTCTCTGACGGAGAGAGGCCCGGGCGGGGCGGCAGACCGACGGCCGCGATGGGCCGCGGTACGGGCGAAAGCGCGCAACGCAACGTGCCCGCAGCAGGTTCGGCGTCATAGGGCTCAAACGGCGGACGAGGGAGAGCATCGCATTTTTTAAACGTGCTTGTCGGCCGCGACGAGCAGCATCATGGGGCGGCGCAGCTCGTCGCGCATGCCCGGTTGGTCGAGCAGGGAAGCGGGAGGCTGCGGCTCCACAACCGGACGCAGAGAAAAGCC
>CAZKRQ010000291.1:0-2833 GCA_964555125.1 uncultured Oscillospiraceae bacterium | reverse complement strand
GTCCCCGTCAAAGAGGTGATTTCATAACGCCCCTTAAATTCGCGGGGGCAAAACACCTTCCTGTCGGTGTCAAACACGCCGGCGGTAAACTCCGACAGCGCGCCGAGCCCCTCAATCGTGGCCAGCGCAATCTTTTCTTTGAGGCAGATTGCGCGGAGCTCTTCCAGAATTTCTTCGCCCGGGTCCAAACGGATAAACAGCTTATTCTCGAATCTCTGATATTGCATGATACTCTCCTTATCTTCTGCTCAATCTGTTGCAAAGCGCTTTCGGTCGGCCCAGAGCCCAAGCGCCGGGTTGGGAATAAAGAAAATCTCCTCCCCTGTCGGGAGTTCGTTGAAACCGGCCGATAACACGGCGGGATCATACTTCCCCACTGCCGCGTCATAAGGCATATGGTCAAATCCCACCCCCAAAACATCCTCTCTGCTCAGGTGTCGCGTGCAATACGTGATCCTGAAGCGGCCGTCCGAGCTGCCGTGGATCAAATGCGCCGCAGCGGACAGATTCGCTTTCAGATCTTCACTTCCCGCTTCCCTACAGCGGGTTATGATCTCCTCTCTGCCTCTGTATCCGTACTTGCGAATGAGCCCGTCGATCCGCTCATCCTCGCCAAACCTGTCGATGCCGGGCGCGAGCACAACCAGCTCACCCCCATCCTCAATCGCCATACGCGTTCGGTAAATCGCCTTGTTCCCAAGCCATGTGCTTTTAAATTCTTTCTCGTCCAACAGCACCACCACTTTTTTCAGCGGTTTTTCCAGCAACGTCAAATTCACTGTCTGAGCGAGCGATACCGCCCGCTCAAATGTCTCGCGGCTGTCTCCGATAAACAGGCCGTGCAGTCGAACCTTCCCCTGTGGGGCTGTCGTCACCGTGAGCACATACCGCAGCGGCAATTTGCGCAAAAACTTACTTTCGCAGTAGTCGAAAATATCCCGAACCGGCGTGTGGTCCCGCCCCATGATCCTTTCCAGACCATAGAAAGCGCCGACAATGTGGGAGGCGTTGATCATCTCCCTGCCGCCCACGCCTACCATCAGGTTTTTCGTATAATTCGCCATCCCCACGACCTCGTGGGGCACGACCTGACCGATGGAGAGAATCAGATCGTAATCGCGCAGCAGCGCTTTGTTGACCTGCGCCGTAATCGGTTTATCATAGACGCCTTCGCAGGCCCTCCCGACAAAATCCGCGGGAACCTGCCCGAGATCGACAATGTCGTCGCGCCAGTTGTGAACAAGAAACCGCTCAAACGGAATGTCGCCAAACATCGCGGCGCACTCCTCCGGCGTCATGGGCACATGTGTGCCGAGCGCAGGCATGAGGTCGACCTCACAGCCCTGTTCGGTGAGAATGTGATAATATAAATTCGCAATTTCTCCCGCGCCCGAGTGCAGCCGGGTATAATCGGGCGGCAGCAGAAGCGCTTTTTTTAGCGAACGGAGCTCCGCCAGCGATTGCTCCAGCGCAGCGCGCAACCGCGCGCCGGAAATGCCCTCTCCCTGCTCGTCATACAAATAAATCGGGTTCATTTTCCTGCCTCTTTGTCAAACAGAATAGGTTGAGGCCGAGGTCGTGCCGCCCTCGCCCGTCCAATTCGTGTGGTGGAACTCGCCGCGCGGCCGGTCTATGCGCTCATATGTGTGCGCGCCAAAATAGTCCCGCTGGGCTTGCAGCAGATTCGCGGACAGTCTCGCGCAGCGATAGCCGTCGTAATAGCTCAGCGCCGCGTTCATTGCCGGGGCAGGCACGCCCGCCCCGATCGCCGCCGCACATACGCGCCGCCAGCCGGCCTGTGACCGCTCCAGCACAGAGCTGAAATGCGCGTCCAGCATCAGGTTTTTGAGCTCCGGCTGCCTGTCAAAGGCCTGCTTGATATTGCCGAGAAACGAACTTCGGATAATGCAGCCCCCGCGCCACATCAGCGCGATCTCTCCGAAATTCAATTCCCATCCATGGGTTTTCGCCGCCGCTGCCATGAGTGAATAGCCCTGCGCGTAAGAAACGATTTTGGAGGCAAACAACGCGTTGCGGAGATCTTCAATAAACGCGCCGCGATCTCCTGTAAAGGCCATGTCGGGCCCGCGCAGAACGGCGGACGCCGCAACGCGCTCCTCCTTTGCAGCCGAAAGGCAGCGGCTGAAAACCGCTTCGCCGATCAGCGTCAGCGCGACGCCCTCGTCGAGCGCGGCAATCGAGGTCCACTTGCCCGTTCCCTTTTGCCCGGCTGTGTCGAGTATCTTGTCGACAAGCGGCGCGCCGTCCTCATCCCGATACGCAAGAATATCGCGGGTGATCTCTATCAGATAGCTGTTCAGCTCTCCCTCGTTCCATTCGCGAAATACCTCGTGCATTTCCGAAGCGCTCATGCCGAGATAGTCCCGCATAAGCTGATACGCTTCACAGATCAGCTGAATATCGCCGTATTCGATGCCGTTGTGCACCATCTTGACAAAGTGCCCCGCGCCGTCTCGCCCCACCCATTCGCAGCAGGGGAAGCCTCCCTCGACCCTGGCGCAAATCGACTGAAAGATCGGCTTGACATACGGCCATGCCTCAGGGGATCCGCCCGGCATCATGGACGGGCCCTTGAGCGCGCCCTCCTCTCCTCCCGAGACCCCTGTCCCGACATAGAAAAGGCCCCTGCTCTGCACATAGCCTGTCCGGCGAATCGTATCGGGGAAATGGGAGTTCCCCCCATCGATGATAATATCCCCGGGCTCAAGCAACGGGATCAGCGCCTCGATCATTTCATCCACCGCCGCGCCCGCCTTTACCATCATCATGACCTTGCGCGGCTTTTTTAACTGGCCCACAAGTTCCGCGAGCG
>CAZKRQ010000290.1:0-2853 GCA_964555125.1 uncultured Oscillospiraceae bacterium | reverse complement strand
CTCCCCGCGCCCGATCTGCGAATCCTTTCCGCTGAGAATCAGCGCGTGCCCCCCGAGCTGGAACATCCCCGTCTCAAAAGAGACGCGGGTTCGCGTCGAGTTTTTTTCAAAAATCATCGCGAGGGTCTTCCCCGCGAGATGCGGATGGCTCTTTCCCTGTTTGAGCTCCGCCTTTAAGCGGTCCGCGAGGTCGAGCGTCTCAATGATCTCGTCGCCCGACCAGTCCATGAGCTTGAGTAGATGCTTCATCGTGGTTTCTCCGTCGTTTTTTCTGTTTTCAAAGAGAGGCCAGCGCCGCCTCCAGCGCGTCTAACCCCTTTTGCAGCTCCGCCTCGGTGATGGTCAGCGGCGGCAGAAGCCGCAGCTTGGTTTTCGCCGTCAACAGCAGGACCCCTTTTTCAAAGCCCGCGTATACCGCGTCCCTGGCCGCCGCGCCCTCGAGCGTGACGCCGACCATCAGCCCCAGCCCCGAGATCGAGCCAACGTGCGGCATGGCCGCGATGCGCGCGCGCAGCATCTCAGCTTTGGCGCGCACACCGGCCAGAAACGCCTCGTCGAGCCGCGAGAGAACGGCTTTTGCCCCCGCGCAGGCGACCGGGTTGCCGCCGAAGGTCGTGGCGTGGTCGCCGGGGCCGAGCGCGTTTTCTGCCTTTTCGCCGAATAAAACCGCGCCGAGCGGCAGACCGCCGCCGATCCCTTTGGCGCAGGTGACGATGTCGGGCCGGATGCCGAACTGCTCGAAGGCGAAGAGGGTCCCGGTGCGGCCGATGCCGGTCTGCACCTCGTCGACAAGCAGCAGAACATCCCGCCCGGCGCACAGCGCCGCCGTTTTTTGCAGGTATTCCCGATCGAGCGGCAAAACCCCGCCCTCGCCCTGCACGGGCTCCACCAGCACGGCGCAGACATCCGCGGTCAGCGCCGCCTTAAGCGCGTCGAAGTCGTTGGCCTCGACATGCCTGAACCCTTCGGTAAAGGGGAAAAAGTATTGGTGAAAAACCTCCTGCCCCGTCGCGGAGAGGGTGGTCACGGTGCGCCCGTGGAAGGAGTTGACAAGGGTGACGACGGTGGCGCGGCCCTCGCCGTATTTGAGAAAGCTGTATTTGCGCGCGGCCTTAATCGCGCCCTCGTTGGCCTCCGCGCCGCTGTTGGCGAAAAAGACCTTGCGCATCCCCGTGCGCGCGCAGAGCAGCTCGGCCACCTCGACGCAGGGCCCGGTGTAGAACAGGTTGGAGGTGTGCTGCAGGGTGCGCGCCTGCGCGGCGACCGCGTCCGCCCACTGCGGGTCGCAGAAGCCGAGGCTGTTGACGCCGATGCCGCTGGTAAAGTCGATGTATTCCCTGCCCTCAAAATCGACGGCGGTCGCGCCGTGCCCGCTCGCAAGGGCGACCGGGAATCGTGCATAGGTCGGCAGAACGCGTTCTCTGTCCCGCCGCATGAGCTGTTCGCCTGTCATGTCTCTTCTCCTTTCGTGAGGAGCGTCCCGATCCCCTCGTCCGAAAACATCTCGATCAGGATGGAATGCGGCACGCGGCCGTCGATCATGACCGCCTTGCGCACGCCGGCGCGAACCGCGCGCTCGCAGCTTCGGATCTTGGGGATCATTCCGCCCGAAATGACGCCCGAGGCGATATAGCCGTCGACCTCGTCGACCGTGACATGCGGGATTAGGGTCGCGTCGTCCCGCACATCGGACATCAGCCCGCGAATATCGGTCAGCGTCACAATATTCTCCGCGCCGAGCGCGGCCGCGATCTCCGCCGCCGCCGTGTCGGCGTTGACGTTATAAACGGTGCCCTCCTCATCCGAGGCGACCGTCGCGACAACGGGGATATAGCCGTGGTCGAGCGCGTCGAGGATCGGGCCCGTGTCGATGCCGGTGATGTCGCCGACAAAGCCGAGGTCGTTCTCCCCCTCCAGCTTCTTGGCCCGGATCATGCCGCCGTCCAGCCCACACAGGCCGAGCGCCTTGCCGCCCAATGTGCCGATAAGGGCGACAAGGTCTTTGTTCGTCTTGCCGGCGAGCACCATCTGCACCACCTCGGCCGTCGCCGCGTCGGTGTAGCGCAGCCCCCCGATAAAACGGGATTCGATGCCCAACCGGCCGAGCATCGCGCTGATCTCGGGCCCGCCGCCGTGCACCAGCACGACCTTGATGCCGATACAGGTCAACAGGATAATATCGCTCATCACGTCATGCTTCAGGCTGTCGTTTGTCATGGCGTTGCCGCCGTATTTGACGACGACGATTTTGCCCGCGTATTTCTGAATGTAGGGCAGCGCGGCAGTCAGCACCTGCGCCTTCTGCGCGTCGCTCAGGCCCGCAACCGTCATGGATGTACGCCTCCGTTTTAGATTAGAAATTCGATGAAAAAGATGTAAAAAAAAATGGATATTGCTTGGAAATTGAATTGAAGAGGGCCTATGCCTAAAAGGAACGCCGCTTCATATCAGGATCGGCACGCCAAACGCCGGTCAGGAACGCAGCAGGCCGGACACGCTACGCTTCCTGCGAACGCACCGCGTGGGGCCCCTTGCTGCCGCGGCGCTTCCTCTGCCGCGTCCGTTCAGCGTTCGGGCGAAGCCATCGAACGCTTTCCCCTAAGGGGGTGACAGGCGATTTTTCTGAGCGAAGCGGTAAAATCGCCGCCGAGAGGGGGATCATCCCCCATCGGCGCACCCCGGCGCACGCATGTCGTGCGCCGGTCAGGAACGCAGTGAGCCGGACACGCTGCGCTTCCTGCGAACGCACCGCGTGAGGTCCCTTGCTGCCGCGGCGCTTCCTCTGCCGCGTCCGTTATGCGTTCGGGCGAAGCCATCGAACGCTTTCCCCTAAGGGGGTGACAGGCGATTTTT
>CAZKRQ010000289.1:0-2882 GCA_964555125.1 uncultured Oscillospiraceae bacterium | reverse complement strand
GGTGCGGTAGTCGCCGTTGATTTTTACATAATCATAGGTGAGATCACAGCCCCAAGCCGTGGCGGCCGCATCCGCGTCGTGCAGTGTGACGCGGATGGTGATCTCCGGCTCGCTGAGCACCTTCTTCGCCAATTCCTCGCTGAAGGGCAGTCCGCTCGCATTTTTGCAGACCTCGACCTCGCCCGCGGCGGAGACAAAGGCCACGTCGACCCTTTCCGCGTCGAGCGCCGCGCCCGCATAGCCCGCCGCGCAGAGAACGCGACCCCAGTTCGCGTCGGCGCCGAACATTGCCGCCTTCACGAGATTTGAGCCCACGACCGCGCGCGCGATTGCTTTCGCGTCCTCCTGCGTCTTTGCGCCGGTAACGGCGCACTCGAGGAGCTTGGTCGCGCCCTCCCCGTCCCTCGCGATCTGACGGGACATGTAAACGGCGATCTGTCTGAGCGCAGCCTTAAAGGTCTCATAATCCCCATTTTCCGCCTCGATGACGGGATTGCCCGCCAGACCGTTCGCGAGCACCGAGACCATGTCGTTGGTCGAGGTGTCGCCGTCGATGGTGACCATATTATAGGTGTCGGGCACCACGGAGGAGAGCGCCTTTTGCAGCATGGCGGGGCTGATGGCGGCGTCGGTCGTGATAAAGCTGAGCATGGTCGCCATATTGGGATGGATCATGCCGGAGCCCTTGGTGATCGCGCCGATCGCGGCGGTTTTGCCGGACAGGGTAAAGCGCACGGCGAGGCTCTTTTCGTGCAGGTCGGTCGTCATGATCGCGTGCGCCGCGTCGTGGGAGCCGTCCTCGCTCAGCGCCGCCGCAAGCGGCCCTATCCCCTTCTCGATGGGCGCGATGTCGAGGGTCTGGCCGATCACGCCGGTCGACGCCACGATCACATCCTCGCTTTGAAGGCCGAGCGCGTCCGCGGCGAGGTCGGCCATGCGGGCCGCCTTTTCAACGCCGTCCGCGTTGCAGGTGTTGGCGTTGCCGCTGTTGCAGATCACCGCCTGCGCGCGACCGTTTTTCAGATGCTCCCGCGTCACGGTGATCGGCGCGCCGTATACCTTGTTCGTGGTATAGACCGCGGCGGCGGCGCAGGGCGCGCTGCTGACGATGAGCGCGAGATCCTTCTTGTCTTTGTTGGCCCGTATGCCGCAGTGGATGCCGGCGGCCCTGAAGCCCTGCGGCGCGCAGACGCCGCCGGGGATGATCGGATAGGCTTGCATAATGATTCCTCTTTCGTCTTTCTGTCAATGTCAGGGTGCTGCGCCTCACAGCAGCGAGGCGTATTCGTCGAGGCCGAGCGCGAGATTCATATTCTGCACTGCCGCGCCCGACGCCCCCTTGCACAGGTTGTCGAACACCGCCGTAAGGGTGGGGCGCTCGTCGCAGCCGCCGACATATAGCGTGATGCCCGGCAGGCCCGCCATCTCATTGGCGGCGATCATTCCCTCCTCGCGGGGGCCTTTGACCGAAATCAGCGCCGCGTCCTGGTAGAACCCGGCGAGGGCCTGCGCAAGCACCGCGCAGGTGACGCTCTTTTTGAGCGCGGACGCGGGCAGATCGAGGGTGACCGCCATCCCGCTGTAAAAATCCGCAACGACGGGTGTGAAGAACGGCGCCTTTTCCAGCCCGCAGACCTCCGCCATTTCGGGCAGATGCTTGTGCGCCTGCCCGAGCCCATAGATGCGCGGGCTGTCCAACGCGGTGGCCCTGCCGGCGTCCTCATACTGCGCGATCATCTTTTTGCCCCCGCCGCTGTAGCCGGTCAGAGAAAAGCAGCACAGCTGCGCGGCGGTGTCGAGCAGGCCGAGCCGCACGAGCGGAAACGCGCAGACGATGAAGCCGGTCGCGTGACAGCCCGGGTTGGCGATCCGCTTCGACGAGCGGATGCGCTCCCTGTGCGCGTAGGAGAGCTCGGGCAGGCCATAGGCCCAGGCGGGGTCGGTGCGGTGCGCGGTGCTCGTGTCGATGACAACGGTGCGCGGGTTCTCGACAAGCGCGGCCGATTCCCGCGCCGCCTCATCGGGCAGGCAGAGAAAGGCCGCGTCCGCCGCGTTGAGCAGCTCTCTGCGCGCGCCCGGGTCCTTGCGCAGCGCGGGGTCGATCTCGAGCAGCTCCAGGTCGCCGCGCCCGCGAATGCGCTGCTCGATTTGCAGGCCGGTCGTTCCCTCGCGGCCGTCAATGAAAATTTTGTACGACATTTCTGTTCTACTCCTTGCGGGAATGCTCGCCTCGCGGCGGGCTCCCGCCCGTGTTTGTCCCGCGGCGTTTCAGACCGCCGCCAGCGCCTGCCTCGCGCGCTCGATCTGCGCCCTGACCGTCTCGGGCGCGGGGCCGCCCTCTACCCTGCGCAGCTTCACGCAGGTGAGCAGATCGACCGCGTCATAGACGTCCTCGTCGAACAGAGGGCTGAGCGCCCTGTAATCCTCAAGCGGCAGGGTCTCCAGCGTGCAGTCCCTTTCGATACAGAGGTTGACCAGACGCCCGGACAGCTTATACGCGTCGCGGAAGGGCATCCCCTTTTTCACGAGATAGTCCGCGCAGTCGGTCGCGTTGATGAAGCCGCGCGACGCCGCGCGGCGCAGCGCGTCGGGGTGAAAGGTGGCGCTTTGCAGCATCGGCGCGAACAGCGCAAGGCACAGAGAAACGGTGTCGAGCGCGTCAAAAACGGCCTCCTTATCCTCCTGCATATCCTTGTTATAGGCGAGGGGCAGGCCCTTCATCGTTGTCAGCAGCCCCATCGTGTCGCCGATGACCCGTCCGGCCTTGCCCCGCACGAGCTCAGCGATGTCGGGATTCTTTTTCTGCGGCATGATGGACGAGCCGGTCGAAAAGCCGTCCGAAAAGCTGACGAAGCCGAATTCGCTCGAGCACCACAGGATCA
>CAZKRQ010000288.1:0-2904 GCA_964555125.1 uncultured Oscillospiraceae bacterium | reverse complement strand
GGATGATTCCAGAATAAGACAAACAGAGACAAATATCGACAGAAACGACAATAAAAGACGGATTTACAAACGAAAAACTAGTAAATAATACATATTACAGATGTGAATTCTCTGAGATGGATCAGACAGGGATCAATGCGGGCTCGGCTTCTGGCATATAATTCCTGTGGACATTTGATTCTGTCAGGCGTAAAATAAAGAAGAACAAACGTTTTTTCTCGAGTGCAAGGAGGAGCCTATGATGCGGCGTGTGATATTGCACTGTGACCTGAATAATTTTTACGCGAGCGTCGAGTGCCTTTACCGGCCCGAGCTGCGCGCTCTGCCTGTCGCGGTGACGGGGGATGTGTCGTTGCGGCGCGGCCTGATGCTGACCGAGCCCGCGCTGTCGGCGGTCGACCCGAAGAGGGAACACACGACTCACCCGGAGAGCTATTTCCGCTGAATCAGCGCCGGACAGCGGAGGAAAGGTTCCTTATGTGGCCGGGCCTCAAAAAACGGAAAGCCGGAGCAAAAACGGAGGGACGGCAAGCGCTGCGGCGGCATGGCGTCAAAAAGGAGAGGAAGAAAGGTGCATTTTACAGCGAACAACGGGGAAGATTGCGCGCGGGCCGAAGCGTTTTGCAGCGAAGCGCCGCGCTTCTATAAAAAATATGTGCGGGTGCGCGCGGAATTCGACCCGCAGGGAAACATCCGCCCCCAAGAGATCGTTTGGGAGGACGGACAGGTTTTTGAGATCGACCGGGTGCTTGATATTCGGCGCTGTGAGAGCCTCAAGGCGGGAGGTCTGGGGCTTCGGTATGCGGTGCGCATCGAGGGAAGGGAAAAATATCTGTACTATGAAGAACCGCGATGGTTCGTGGAGGCGAGGCGGCGGGTGTGACGGGGCGTCACAGTGACGCGCGCCCTGTTTTTGGCATAGGATGAGGAGGTGGAAACGGAGGGGATCATAATCGTTGCATTTGCCGGGCTCGGCCACACAACACAGGCGCTGCTTGCGACGCTGTTCACCTGGGGCGTGACGGCGGCGGGCGCGGCGGCCGTGCTGCTGTTTAAACGGATCGAACGGGACGTGATGGACGCCATGCTCGGCTTTTCGGCCGGCGTAATGCTGGCGGCGTCTTATTTTTCGCTGTTGGGGCCCTCGGTGTCAATGGCGCAGACGCTGGGATTATCCCCGTGGCGCACGGTATGTCTGGGGCTGCTCCTCGGCGTATTGCTGCTGTTGGCGCAGGAAAAGCTGATCGAGCGGCTTGACAAGCGCGGGCGTATGCAAACAACCGCGGGAAAAAGACGCTGTTTGACGCTCGTGATGTCGATCACGCTGCACAATATCCCGGAGGGATTGGCCGTCGGCGTTGCGTTTGGCTCGCTGCACTATGGGCTTGACGGCGCCACGCTGACCGCGGCGTGTATGCTCGCGCTCGGCATCGGGCTTCAGAATTTCCCCGAGGGCACGGCCGTCAGCGTGCCTCTGCGGCGGGAGGGAATGTCCCGCGGCCGCGCCTTTTTTTACGGGCAGCTCAGCGGCGCGGTCGAGCCGGTCGCGGGCGTCGCAGGGGCGGTTATGGTGATGCGCGCGCGGGCCCTGCTGCCGTATATGCTTGCGTTCGCGGCGGGCGCGATGCTCTATGCGGTGGTCGGCGAGCTGGTGCCGGAAAGTCAGAAAAACCCGCGCAAAGCGCTGATGACGGCGGCGACGGCGGGCGGCTTTTTGCTCATGACGGCGTTGGATCTCGCGCTCGGATAAGCGCTCTGAGGGCGGAACCGAGGAAGGAGAGGGCAGAGCAACGCGGCCCGATCCGCAGGAAAAGGGACGGCCGGACGAAAAGAGAGCCCATACGGTGCAGAAGCACACGGGGCATTTGCGCAAAAAACGCGTCTTGCCATTTCGACCGAAGAAACCTCTCAGACGGGCGTCTCCCCGGCTGCGCTTATGTGTGGCGAAAAGCGAAAAGACAAGGCGCCCGCATGCTGGCGGAGCGGGGCCGCGTCGCGCAAAAGGCGCAGATACATGGCCGAGAGCCGCGACGCGACCGGAACGCAGAGAGTTGAGAGACGCTGTAGCTGTGATTTTTACGCCAGATACGGAGCGCTTTGTTTTCTTTTGGCCCCGTCGCCTAGCCGGGATTTGCCTGTTTTAACGAAAGCGGGGCGCGTGAGGATGCTTTGCAGAAACCGGGCCTTGCGTCGGCCGGACGAAAAAAGACCGTGCATTGCGCGTGCACGGTCAAAATGCTGTGGTTTCTCGGCTTGGCGAAAAAGCTGCCCCAAACTTGCCTGCCCGAGCGGTTTTGTCGCGTCGAGGGGAGGAACCGGCGGAGGAGCGCGCCGCTCTTTTTCGCGATGCGCGGGAGTAAAACCGCTGAGAGCGCGTTAAACGCGATTGGTCGGAGGCGGAGCACAGCGCAGCGCGTGCGCTTCCTCCAGCCAGGCCCACAGGGTTTCGTCGAGCTGCCCGGCGTCGCTGATCCACAGGTGATGGGTCCAGCGGTGGGGGCTGGGATGGGCGCTGTGCAGAATCCGGGCGGAATCGAGCGGGCGCGCGAGGCCGAAAGTGAGCAGAAGGCTTCGTGCGGGGCGGCCCTGAGCGCCGCCGCGGGCCGCGGGCGAGAGCCAGCAGAAGGCGCGGCCGTCGCAAATATCCAGCTGCGTTTTGCGCGCGGTGCAGGTCAGCGCCGGCCAGCGACGCCGCAGCGCGGATAGAATCGCCTGCGCCAGCGGGATGACAGCGGGCTCCCCTGCAAAAAATGCCTCAAGTGCCGCAAGCGTATCGTCCATATCAAAGCTCCTCCGTTTCAATCAGGGGATGGCGCGAGGGGGAAGAGAATACAATACAAAAGCCGCCGTTTGCGTTGCAAACAGCGGCCTTGGAGCTGTTAGGCAGATTCGAACTGCCGACCT
>CAZKRQ010000287.1:0-2937 GCA_964555125.1 uncultured Oscillospiraceae bacterium | reverse complement strand
TTGTCCAACGACGGGGCGGATCTCTACCTGACGCTGATTGCCCGGGGAGGGTTTGCGCGTCCGGGCTATCCGTATTTTACAGCGAAAAAACCAGGCTGACCGCTCGTTCCTCCCGGTCAACCTGGTTTCGTCTTTTCATTCGTTTTGCAAAACCGGGCAGGTCCTCTCCCCACCACAGGCCGCCCGGCGACGCCGCGTTGCGGGCCGTGTCCTCCTTTCCCCGCGGGGCGAGGCCCTGCTTCGCGGTTATTTTTCTCTGCTTCTCACCATCATCGCGATACCGAGCGCCTCAAGCAGAATCCCGACTGCAATCAACGTCCATTCAACGGCCGGGTGCAGATCGGCAAGCCTGCCCGCGACGGTCTCGCCGACGATGATCAACAGCCCCGCGAGCAGCAGGCCGAACGACCATACTCGCGCGCGGTTCAACGCCGCGTCCCCCGAGAGCTTGCAGGAATAATAAACCCATAGGCCGCCGCGCAGCATCGCCGCAAACAGCAGCACCCCCACCAATGTGAGCGCCACCGTGAGGTCAAAGCAGCTGGCGAGCAGCACGGCGAGGATGAGCGCCACAATCAGCGCGTTCAGGGCGGTTTTCCCCATCTTTTCCTCGATAAACCGGGTGCGCTCGTCGCTCTCGGCGATATGGAGCGCGCGCAGCTTCTCTTCATCCCCGAGCGCTCTCGCGTCGCGCGCCGCGCCGAAAATCAGATAGGCAAAAAAGGTGATAAAAAGCCCGAATTCCACGCCCGCGATATAAACCGGCAAAAACCCCTGTTCCGCGCCGAAGGCCTTGACGCACACGACCGCCGCGACAATGAGCGACACGGCCGCCAACGCGAGATTGACGCCGATGCGCTTTTTGACCTTCTGTCTAAAATTCTCCATTGTTCTCTCCCCTTTGTCCAAAAAAGGCGCGCTTGCGCTCGCTCAGTCTCCGCCGCGCCGCGCTGTCCATAAAGCCAACCGCGAAAAGCGCAATGCTCATCGACAACAGGCCGCCGCGCAGAAGACACGCGAGCCAACTTGTCTGCGCGCCGAGCTGCTCCGCAGTGATATACACAAGCGAGTGCGCGGCATAGCACAAAAACCCCCAGCGCGTCTCTCTGCTCAGCTTTCTGCGCTCGTTTCTCATCTCCGTTTCCTCCTTCGCCTTATCCGGCGTCGGGCCCCTCCACCGAAGAAAAATCGAATACCTCCTCGATCGTCAGGCCGAATTGCTTCGCGATCTTGTGAGCCAGCACAAGCGAAGCGGTGTATTTTTCGCATTCCAGCGAGGTGATGGTCTGCCGCGTCACCCCGACCGCCGCCGCCAGCTCCTCCTGCGACATCCTGCGCTGCTTTCGCAGCTCCTGTATCCTCGTCTTCAATCGACCACCTCTATTCGCAAAGCAGGCTTTGCATTTTTAGTATAGTATGCTTTGCAAAAAATGTCAAGCCCGCTTTGCATTTTCCCGACACCGCGCAATGATAAGGCCCGGCAAACGCGTGCCGCCGGAAATCGTCCTCCGCCCGCGCGCCGCCGGATGTCTCCATGCAGGCCGCACGTCATTTTTGCGCTGCACAACAAAAAAGCCTCTCCAACAGTGAGAGGCTTTTCGCTATCTTCATATAGCAGCGCCGTCGATTTTTCTGCTTTCTCTCAGCCGATGCTCTCAAATCCCCCCGCGCCGGCGGCAGG
Organism: uncultured Oscillospiraceae bacterium; assembly: GCA_964555125.1. Classification (GTDB taxonomy): domain Bacteria; phylum Bacillota; class Clostridia; order Oscillospirales; family Ruminococcaceae; genus CAZKRQ01. The sequence goes on along the minus strand of CAZKRQ010000287.1, from coordinate 1,256 downwards.
GATCGCGCCGGCCTCCGTATAGGCCTGCGCTGCAGAGGAGGGCGGAGTCGACAACGCGCTCTGCGCGCCACAGCCCGGGATCTGCTCCAGCCTGAGCTGCTGGGCCTGCCGGTCCGCGGCGATCTGCTCCTGCTGCATATGGGAGATGACCGCGTTCTGCACATTTCCATTTTCCCGCAGCATCCGCAAGGTCTGCTTGCGGCGCAGCTCCTGTTTGCGGCGCATCGCCTCGCGGCTCTGTTTTTCCCTTTCCGCCCTGGCGCAGCGCTTCGCCTCGCGCTGCTCTTCGGCGAGCTGATTCTTTTTCCGCCCCGCACTTGTGACGGCGCCTTGCAGCTGACGGATCGCCGCTTTGATCCTGTCGGCGTTTTCACCGTCCTGCCGCAGCGCAGACCGGCACTGCGCGAGCTGGCGGCGCGCGTAGCTCGCCGCAGAGCTCGCCTGCGCCTGACAGCGCGCCCGCGCGACGCGGGCATATGCCTCGATCGCGGCGTTGCCGTATTGTCTGCTGGCAGCTTGAATTTCTCGCGCAGCTCCTCGGCCTGCTTGCGGGCCTGCTGCATCTGCTCAAGCAGGCTTTTCGTCTCCTGCTCCGACTCCGAGAGAACGCGCGCCATCTGCTCTGCGGCGGATTCCGTGGCGCTCTGCCCCACTTCCGGCGACTGTTGCGACGGCGCGTCCAAAACCGCCTGCGCCTCCGTCGCCTGCACTCCGCCGGACGCCGGCGAAACGGCGTTGGCCGGCGCCTGCCTTTGCTGCTCCTGCAACAGAGCGAGCCGCGGCGCCCTGTCCGCCCCGCCGATTCCCATCGCGCTCATCCTTCCTCTCCCCTTTTCCAAGGCAGCGTCGTTGTAAAAAAACACAGCTTCTCTGCTCTAGTTATTCAACCCTTTTCATCCAAAATCAAATGAATGCAAAAAATAACGGCACACAAAGCGGCGGTGAGATAGAAAAGCGAAGCGGGAAAAGGCGCGGATACGGGGCCGAAGCCCGCGGCGTTTTCGAGAGAATACAGAGCCCAAAAGCGCCGTGGCCGCGCCTTTCGCGTTCGACGCGGCCGCTTCGTTGCGGAACCGCCGCAATACCCCTTTCGACTGTCCCGCGCCGTCAATCCCCCCAGGTTTTGAGAATCTCCACGATCTGCGCCTCATAATCGCCTGTGAAATCCTCCATGCGCGCGGAGGTTCTCACATTGCTTTCCGCGCCGGCCGGCTCGCCCGGGAATTCCCACACGTGATAGGGGATGCCCTTGTGCT
>CAZKRQ010000286.1:0-2956 GCA_964555125.1 uncultured Oscillospiraceae bacterium | reverse complement strand
TGCGCGCGAGGTTCCAGGTGCCGCAGACGTTGTTTTTGACCGCCTCCTCGGGGCTGGTCTCCATGAGCGGCACGTGCTTGTGCGCCGCCGCGTGGAACACCAGCGCAGGGCGAGTCTCGAGCATCAGCGCCTCCATCTTTTTGGAATCGCGCACCGACGCAATGCGCACGTCGAGATCCAGCGCGTCGCCATACTGCATTTTGAGCCGCTGCTGCACGTCGTATGCGCTGTTTTCATAAATATCGACGATAATCAGCTTCTGCGGCCGCATCGCCGCGATCTGCTCGCAGAGCTCCGAGCCGATCGAGCCGCCGCCGCCCGTGACCATCACGATCTTGCCGGTCACATGGGTGCGCTCGGGGCGAACAAGATCGACCTCATCCCTGCCGAGCAGATCCTCGACCTTGACCTCGCGCACCCGGCCGAGCAGATCCTTCGAGTCGTTGATCATCTTGGTGAAGTCGGGCAGCATACGCATGTTGCACGCCGTCTTGGAGCAGATGCCGAGGATGCGCTTTTTCTCCGCGTCCTGCGCCGCGGGAATGGCGAGCAGAATCGTGTCGATGTCGCACTGCGCCACCAGGTCGGGGATGTCCTGGGTCGTGCCCATGATTTTGACCCCCATCATAGTGCGCCCGAGCTTCTGCCTGTTGTCGTCGACCACGCAGACGACATTATAGTCGCTGTCGGCGTCGCGCTGAATCTCGTGCATGAGCATCGAGGCCGCGTCCCCCGCCCCGACAATGAGCACGCGGCGGCGCTGCCGGCCCGCACCGGTGAGCTGCGTGTTGCGGATCATGCGGTAGGTCAGGCGCGAATAGAGGGTCAGCGACGCAGCAAACAGCGCCGACATCAGATAGACCGAGATCGGCACGCGGCGCTCGCGGTAGATCACAAGGGTGATGGCAATAAACGCCCCGATGGCGAGCACCGCCGCGAGCGCACAGCGGAAGAATTCGTAAAGCTCCGCGTATCGCCAAAGGCTGTCGTACATGCCCATCATGACAAACACGACCACAAAGCAGAGCACAAAAAGCACGCAGCTTGAAAAAAGCAAGCTGCGGTATTCGCTCAGCGACGCGCGGCCCGAGATAAGGACCCAGGTCAGCAGATAGGCCGACGTGACGCAGAGAATATCAAACAAGAGCAAAAGCGCCCGCCGGTGCCTTTGCAAAAAGCTCTGTTTTTTCTCCGTCATGCTTCTCCTCGCGGGAAAAAGATCGAACAATCGTCTTATTTGACATTATAACGGCTGCGCGGGAAAAAATCAAATTGACTTCACCGCAGAGTATGGCCCTTTGCCGCGCCGTTTATCCACCCGTCGCGCGCGGCGCTCCATGTGCGGGTGTCAGGTGAAAACGACAGCGTCGTATGCGAAGGGGCCCTCTTTATTCTACATATGTCTATCTCACCCTGTCAACAGTGAATCTTACTTGGGGAGTGTCTAAACGCGTTGTTAAAAGAAGTCAAAGAAGGAAAACGGAACAGAAGCATCAGGGTTATGGGCGCGAAAGCGAGCTTTGGCTAAGCCGAAGCGATTATAAGCACGAACAAAGACCGAAAGGACAGCCTGTAGGTTTTCGAGTTTCCTTGGGAAACATCTGCTGCGCCATTTAAGGCATGGAATATAATGGCGTAGATCAGCATTGACACCTCAACAGTGAAAGTGTCCTTTTATCGCAAATATGCTGTCTCGGATAAACCACATCTAAATTGCCTCTATAACCGTCTGTGTAATTGCGTGCAGCCCCTGGTATGATGCCTACCATCGTTGTATTCACTGCGCTGTTTTGTTCCTGTATCACATCAAAACCTGCTATCATGCGCAGATTTCGTCTTACTGCGGTCATCACATGAAAAGTTTCGCGGCTTTGCATTTTAGTATGGTTTTGGAGAAATAATTCAAGCGTCTGCGGCACAACATAAATAGATTTGATAGTAGTCCTCCCATGTTGTACCATCTTTATATGGATCGATCAACACAATCTCAATTTCTTCGTCATCCTTGAACCATATCCCCAGTGATGGTTGACCCTCCTCAAAAACATCGAAATACATTTCAACCATTTTATTTGCTTCTGTCCTCCAACGAATACCAACATATTTTCGTCCATTGGAGTTCGTTGCTGCGCCTCCTTTTTTTCTAAAATCCTGCCATTCCTCTACTATGCCACCCCAAAATACACATCCAACCAGTAAAAATATCGTGCCAAACCAATAAAAATCGCCTTAACTATTAGCTTGAACCCATCTTTCAAACTTTAAGTCCTCTCCTTATTCCTGAAAAAGCGGATATGGAACCGTATTCTCCAAGCATTGAGAATCTTTCCGATGTTTTTACTCTGTAAAATTGAGACGCCAAAAAGCGATTACCTGAGGCTTCATTCCCTGTGTGCACCCATCCAATTTCTTTTTAAGCTGTATTTTCGTGGGGCCCCTCTTAAGTTTTGCGACAGGATCGGTCGGTCAGGGGGCAAACGGCCCCCTGCTGGCAAATAAAGTTAAGCTAGTTACTTTTTTTTCGGTGCATTTTGCGGTAGCTCCGCAAACGGAATCCGCGCCCGAACAAACGTCAACTCGCCAAGGTCGTTGAATAGGCTATGGTTTCCAACCCTGAAACAAAAGCTTTCTCCGCCTTCAATCCACTTTACATCACCGCCAAACAATTGGCGATCCATAGTATACCCCCCCTGCGAATCAAGATTCATTTCAAATGCAAAATAAGTTTGTTTCTGTTGAACGTTTGTCAGCGTTCCAAAACAAATTAAGTACGTCTTATCTTTGAGCTCCAAAACTGCTTTATGGCCAAAACCCGTATTAAACCCGGGAAACACATCAATATAAAAATCTGCTTCTTTTGCAATCCAACGCACGCCATAATAACGCTCATCAATTGGCTGCCCGTATTCTTTTTCCATTGGAACACATCCACTTAAAAAAAATAGAATCCATGTCA
>CAZKRQ010000285.1:1840-2956 GCA_964555125.1 uncultured Oscillospiraceae bacterium | reverse complement strand
ACGCTCTGCGAAACAGGGCGCTTTTTAACGCTGTGCGCCTCTGCGGGGGCGCGCTCATAGACGATCTCGCCCTGCTCCAGCTGCTCTTCGAGCTTTTGGCGGTCCCTCCATCCCAGCTTTCACCTGATTTGATCGCTGTTTGCCAGCGTCACGCAAGCGGGGCTTTCCCATTGCACGGCCTGTTCCCGGATCTTTTCCTGCCGGCAGATGAACCGATACAGGTGTTCTGCGGAGATCTCGGCGCTTCCGCAGACATTGTAAACCGCCTGCTTCCCGGCGTCCAGCACGCGCTTTACGGCGTCCGCGAAATCGGAAACGTGAAGCGGCTGAAATATGTCGGCCGGCATATGGCCCTTCGCCTGCACGGCGGCCGTGAAGCTCCGGCTCAGAAAATCGCTCTCAACCTCTTTCGGCCGGTTGGTATAGAGCTGCGACGCCCTGAGAATCGTCGTTTTCATTCCGCGCTTTTTGCGGTAAATATTCAGAAGCTGCTCCTCGCGGATAAATCGGATTCCCCGCTCGCTGACCGCGTCGCAACGCGCGGATTCATCGGCCTTTCCCACCGTATTCCCGTAGACCTCCGTGGAGGACAGCAGGATGAATTTTACACGGGGAAGCTCGGCGGCTGCCCGCAACGACCTGGCCAGCAGGGTTACGTCCTCATCCGTTTCTGCTCCATGGGCGCTGCTGATATAGAAATTGCCGGCAAAGATCACACAATCCGGCGAGATGGAGCGCAGAAGCTTCTCAAAGCTCTCTCCCTTGCGGGGGCTTCGGTAAAAGCGGTGCGGGCAAATGCCCTTTGCCTTTTGCGGAAGAGCCTTGTCTGACAGAAGATAGACATCGTTTCCTTCCTGAACCATCCGCTCTACCAGCGTTTCTGCCAGCCCGTCGCTTGCTCCGATATAGACCAGTTTCATAAGGTTTCTTCCTTTTTGTGTTACCAGGCGGCCGCTGAAAGCCCTCGGCCGCCGGCTTTATATTCTATCAGGGTGAGACAGCAGACGCATGGTTTCGCGTAAGATGCCGTTCGTGTGCTCACGCCGGCGCCGCTGTCTGATCCTTTTCGGATTTTTCGTTTTCGGTTCTGGGGTAATTGGCATAATACCATTTGAG
>CAZKRQ010000285.1:0-1830 GCA_964555125.1 uncultured Oscillospiraceae bacterium | reverse complement strand
ATTTGAGAAAATCGTTGTGCATCTCTTCTCCACGCTTGCGCGCGCGGATGGCTTCTTCTTTATCGGCATAAGAACCAAGATAATAGGTCTTTCCCTTAAAAGTGATCTGGGCGGCCCATCTGCCGCTTTTTCGGTTTAGATAAACGCCGGTGTATCCGCTGGTATTACTGGCAATGATCTTTTTGCTGCGGATACTTTCAAGGCAGGTGCCGTCGATGAAGTGGAGCGTTCTTGAGGGCTTCGCGCGACAACCGCAGCTGAGCGTGTGGCCACTGACCAGGTTGGTTTGGCTGACGGTGGTTTCGTTGCCGCATGCGCAACGGCACTGCCAAAAATGTATTCCGTTTTTCTTCCCGGCATAGGAAACAACCGTGAGATCGCCAAAGACCTTTCCGATCATATCGGGCAGAACGTTCCAGTTTTGGCTGCCGCAGCCTTTTGTATGCCCGCTTTGCAGGGATGACTGACAAACGTCAAATTCACGGTTGCAGCCGCAGTGACACTTGCAATGCCAATAGTGGCGTCCTGCGCGCTTGCCGGCATATCACGTGACCTCCTAAAGCCCGAACTGTTTCCCGAACAAATCCTTTAATGGCGGACGGCTCAGACAGCCGCAGCTTTTTTTATAGCCGGAAAGCAGCTGCCCCGAGGTTGTCACCGTCTCTCCGCCGCAATCACAGCGGCATTTCCAATATACGCGTCCGGCGCGTCCTTGACAGAAAGCCTCCTGTAAAACGGTCAGCTTTCCAAAACGCTTTCCTGTAAGGTCTGCGTGCCTGACGGCCTTGGGAGAACAGCCGCAATCGGTTGTCCATCCGTTTTTTAAGGCGCGCGAAGCCACGAGAAGCTCATTCCCGCAGTCACAGCGGCAGCGCCACAAAATATATCCGTTTTTTCTCTCATCAGTAGGCTCTAAAACCGTCAGTTTTCCAAAACGCCGGCCGGTAAGATCCCGTGATGCTCCCGTCATATCCGTTCCTTCCATCTGTCTGCCGACAAAAAAAGTCGCACCGCTTGCGTCATTCTGCGGGCGACTGAGCAAGCGGTGCAGCTTTTGATTAAAACTGTTGTTTGAAGCAGACTTAGAGGAACGGTTTTGGTATCATTAAAATACCATGTTGAATATAAGTGTTATTGGCGGATATGCGATAGAACAAGATGGTTTATTTAAGTCTACTATAAAATACAGGAAAAAGTATGGAAGCGCCTACCTGTTCCTGCACCATTTCCAAAAAGTAGTATGACACACCCCAAGCTGTTTCGCCGCAGCTCTGCAGGATATTTGCCCGGAAAGAAAGGATTCCTTGAGCGTTTCAAACTCGGCGGGGCGAAGCAGCGGCGCGTTCCCAAAACGAATCCCCCGTGCCTTTGCCGCAGCAATGCCTTCCGCCTGACGCTGGCGAATAAAAGCTCTTTCCGTTTCAGACACAAAGGACAGAACCTGAAGAACTATATCGCTGAGGAAGGTTCCCATCAGGTCCTTTCCCTTTCTGGTGTCGAGCAGAGGCATGTCAAGCACTACGATATCGATCTGTTTTTCTTTGGTAAGTACTCTCCACTGTTCCAGAATTTCCGCGTAATTGCGCCCCAGACGATCAATGCTTTTGACATAGAGCAGGTCGTCTTTTTTCATGCGTCGGACCATTTGTTGATATGCGGGACGTTTAAAATCCTTTCCGGACTGTTTGTCAGTATAGATGTTTTTGGGAGGAATGCGCAGAGCCTCAAACGCCGCCAACTGCCTGTCCTCGTTCTGATCTTTGCTTGAAACACGAACATATCCGTAATCCATCTGTGCCCTTTCTCCTTTATTCAAAACTAAAGAATATT
>CAZKRQ010000284.1:0-2969 GCA_964555125.1 uncultured Oscillospiraceae bacterium | reverse complement strand
TGGGACTACGGCCCGCTCGGCGTCGAGTTCAAAAACAACGTCAAGGCGGCGTGGCGGCGCAAATTTGTGCAGGAATGCCCGATGAACGTCGGGCTCGACTCGGCGATTTTGATGAACCCCGAGGTGTGGGTCGCGTCGGGCCACGTGGGCGGCTTTTCCGACCCGCTGATGGACTGCAAGAGCTGCCACACCCGCCACCGCGCCGATCAGCTCATCGAGGCCGCGGGCGAGAATCCCGCCGGGTGGAGCTTCGAGCAGATGCAGGACTATATCAGGGAGCACAACGTCGTCTGCCCCGACTGCGGCGCGTGCGATTTCACCGACATTCGCAAGTTTAACCTCATGTTCAAGACGTTTCAGGGCGTGACGGAGGACGCGAAAAACGAGATTTTCCTGCGCCCCGAGACCGCGCAGGGCATCTTTGTCAACTTTCTCAATATCCAGCGCACCACCCGCAGAAAGCTGCCGTTTGGCGTCGCGCAGGTCGGCAAAAGCTTCCGCAACGAGATTACGCCCGGCAACTTTATCTTCCGCATCCGCGAGTTTGAGCAGATGGAGCTCGAGTTCTTCATCAAGCCGGGCACGAATATGGAGTGGTTCAACTATTGGCGTCAATATTGCCACGACTGGCTGCTCTCGCTGGGGATGCACGACGAAAATCTCAAGCTGCGCGACCATGAGCCGGAGGAGCTCTCCCACTACTCCAACGCGACGACCGACATCGAATATCTGTTCCCGTTCGGCTGGGGCGAGCTGTGGGGCATCGCCGACCGCACCGATTTCGACCTCACCCAGCATTCCAAGCACAGCGGCAAGCCGCTCGAGTATTTCGACCAGGAAACAGGGGAACACTATATACCGCACGTCATCGAGCCGTCGCTCGGCGCGGACCGCGTCACCCTCGCGTTTTTGTGCGAGGCGTATGACGAGGAGGAACTCGGCGAGGGGGACACCCGCGTCGTGCTGCGGCTGCACCCGGCGCTCGCGCCGTTCAAGGCCTGCGTGCTGCCGCTGTCCAAAAAGCTGAGCGAGGGCGCGACAAAGGTGCGCGATCGTCTCGCCGCCGATTTTATGGTCGACTATGACGAGGCCGGTTCCATCGGCAAGCGGTATCGCCGCCAGGACGAGATCGGCACGCCGTATTGCGTGACCTACGATTTCGAGAGCGAGCAGGACGGATGCGTGACGGTGCGCGACCGCGACACGATGCAGCAGGAGCGGGTTAAAATCGAGGAGCTCTCCGCCTATATCGCCAAAGCGCTCACATTCTGATCGCATAATGAGAGGGGGACGGCGCGGCCGGAGGGCTGCGCCGTTCGCCGTCGTTGCGGCGCGACAATTTCAAGCTACGGGGTGAAGAGGAAGATGCAAAAGCTCAAAACGTTTCTGCGCCGGCTCAGGACGAGCAGCCTGCGGCGCATGTGGATGTATGCCGGCAAGGCGCGGGCGGATTCCGGGCGGCCGCAGTGGCTGATCGCCCTGGATATGGTCTGGTGCGTCCTGCGCTACGGCGTCGGCTATCTCGACTATCTGACCTTCGGCTTTGTTCACCAGAAGGACGCCGCGCGCAGGACCTATATGACCATGAACGACAATCTGCGGCTGGTTCGGGGGCTCAATGTCGAGGCGGCGCGGGATGAGTTTGAGGATAAGGTCAAATTCGCCACCCGGTTCGACGCGTTTATGCGGCGCGACTGGATCGACCTGCGGCAGGCCGGCGAGGACGGATTCGCGGCCTTTGCGGCGAAGCACCCGGTTTTCTTTGCGAAGGAGGCGAACAATTTCGGCGGCTACGGCGTCAGCCGGGTCAGCGTGGACGCGCGGCAGGAAACGGGCGCGTTGTACGCGAAGCTGATGGAGAGCCGTCAGGTCCTCTGCGAGGAGGCGGTGCGGCAGCACAGCGAGATGCGCCGTTTGTCGCCCTCCTCGGTCAACACCATCCGCATTGTGACCCTCGCGAAGGGCGGCGAGGTGACGGTCATGTATGCGCTGGTGCGCATGGGATCGGGGCAGTCGCATGTCGACAACATCTCCTCGGGCGGGATGTATGCCCCTGTCGACGAGAACGGCGTCATTTACGCGCCCGCCTTTTGCGACAAGACCGGCGAATACTGCGACACCCATCCCGCGACGGGGACCGAGATCATAGGCTTTGCGATCCCGCTGTTTGCCGAGGCGGTCGAGATGGTGCGCCGCGCCGCGACGGTCGTGCCGGGGGTTCGATATGTCGGCTGGGACGTCGCGATCAGCGAGGACGGGCCGCTGCTTATCGAGGGGAACACCATACCCAGCTATGATATGTGTCAGAACTACCGCCATCTGCGCGAGCCGAAGCGAGGCGTGAAGCCCCGCTTTATGGAGGTGCTGGGCGAGGAGTTTTTGCACCCTACGAGCAACGAATGAACGCGGCGCGGACGGAACAGGGCTTCGCCGGGAAGGGGCGCAGCGGATTCGATAGAGCGCGCGAGCGGGCGCGGTGCGCCAGAGGAGCAGGCTAGGACCTGTAGTCGCTTGGGTTGTGGTTTGCGTGCTTGAGACCGCGGCGGCCATGAAAGCGCGCTGTCCGGCTTTCCCGCCGGCGCGGTGAGAGTGCCTTGGCTGCGGGCCGCGGCCGGGACGGAACGGGGGAAAGCCCACCGGCGGCGGGAGACCTCCCGCGCGCTGCTGTTGGCCCGCGCGGCGGCTTATCCGCGCGCGCAGAGGGTAGAAAAATCGGAATAAACGGCGTGAAATCCGCATTCATATTATACTAAAAGTATTAATTGAGATGAAATTTGCGGATTGCCGCGCAAGATAGGGATATTATTCACAAAAAACATTTGAAAACTTTGGAATAAGTGCTATAATGCAGAGGTGTGAATTTTTCGGGACATTGTTAGACCAAAGACAGGAAAGCAGGTTTTATTTTGGTTAGAGAAGATTTGAGAAATATCGCGATCATCGCGCACGTCGACCACGGCAAGACCACT
>CAZKRQ010000283.1:0-2981 GCA_964555125.1 uncultured Oscillospiraceae bacterium | reverse complement strand
CCAGGAGATGATGTAGATCGCGCTCAGACGGATGCCGGTGATGATCGCGGGCAGCGCGAGCGGAAACTGCACGAGGCGAAGGGTCTGCATGCTGCTCATGCCCATCCCGCGCGCCGCCTTGACATATTTGGGCGCGACGTCCCGGATGCCGGTATAGGTCGCGCGCAGGATCGGCAGCAGCGAATAGAGAAACAGCACCGCGATGGCGGGCGCGAAGCCGAGCCCGAGCAGGATCATCGCGACGCCGAGCAGCACGATGCTCGGCACCGTGTTGACCACGCCGAAGACTCCGAGGACAATATCCGCCGCGCGCTTGTTGTAGGTCAGCAGGATGCCGACGGGAACGGCGACCAGAATGCCGAGCGCGATGGCGACGGCGCTGATGAGCACATGCTCGCCGAGCGCTTTGAGAATGAGATCGGAGCTTTTGACCATTTCGGCAAAGAAATCAGACATCTCCGTCACCTCTCCAGACCACCCGCGCGAGGGATTTGACCATGCTCGTGCGGGTGACGACGCCGGTGATATGCCGGCCCTCGTCGACGACGGCGAGCACGTCGAGATGCTCGCGCATCATGAGCTCGAACGCGTCCTTGGCCGAGTCGTCGGGGCCGACGGCGGGCACCTGCCGGTGGGTGAGATCGGCGATGATCGTTCCCTTCGTCCTTCGCGCCTCGCGGATGTCCTCGATGGAAACCTGACCGAGCAGCGTGCGGCTGTCGTCGACGACGAACAGAGAGGGCACCCGTTTGCGCTCCATCAGGGCGACGCTCTCGACCAGGCTCATATCCGGCCGCACGCAGACCGCCTTTTCGCTCATGACGTCGCGCACCGCGTCGACCTTGCCGCTGTAGAGGCGGTGCTTGCCGATAAACTGTTCGACGAATTCGTTGGCGGGCTCGCTGAGCAGCTCCTCGGGGGAGGCCGCCTGCACGATTTGTCCGTCCTTCATGAGCACGATCACGTCGGCGATTTTGATCGCCTCGTCCATATCGTGGGTGACAAAGACGATGGTTTTGTGCAGCTTTTTTTGCAGCGCCATGATCTCGTCCTGAAGGGATTCGCGGGTGATCGGGTCGAGCGCGCCGAACGGCTCATCCATCAGGATGATCGGCGGCTCGACGGCGAGCGCGCGCAGCAGGCCGATGCGCTGCTGCTGGCCGCCGCTGAGATTTGCGGGGTAGCTGGACAGGTACTTTTCGTCCATGTCCACCAGCTTCATCAGCTCCTTGGCGCGCGCGAGCCGGCGCTTCTCGTCCCAGCCGAGCAGCTTGGGCACGATCTCGATGTTCTGGCGAATCGTCATGTGGGGGAAAAGGCCGATCTCCTGAATGACATAGCCGATACCGCGGCGCAGCGCGACGGGGTCGACGGTGCTGATGTCCTTGCCGCCGACATAGATCTTGCCGCCGGTGGGCGCGATGAGCCGGTTGATGAGCTGCAGGGTGGTCGTCTTGCCGCAGCCGGAGGGGCCGATGAGGACGACGAGCTGTCCCTCGGGGATGTGCAGGTCGAGCCCGCGCAGCACCTCGTGATCGCCGTAGGACATGGTTACGTTTTCAAATTTGACCAATGAGTGGTTCACCTCGTTCCGATTAAGTAGAATATGTCAAGCGCTGATGCAAAGTAACAACTCTATTATATTGTAAAGTTGTTACTTTGTCAATTCGTGTCGCATCGCGCGGGGGAAGCGGCCCGCCGCCAAGCCGGTCGCGGCGCGCAAGGGGAGGGTTGAGAAAAAAGAGGGAAACGTTTACAATAGAGATGAAAAAAACGCGCGGAGGGGCAAAGGCTATGGCAGGCGTCGGGATGTGGGGGCTGGGCATGATCGGCAAGACCCATTTGGAGGCAATGCGCCTGATGGGGGTGATGTTTCCCCGGACGGAGGCCGCCGTTCCCGCGGTGCTCTGCACGAGAACGCCGGACGAGGACAAGGTGCGGCTGTTTGAGACGGTCACCGACGACCCGGCGGCGCTTTTTGGCCCGCAGGTCGATCTGGTGGACATCCCCAGCCCGAACCACGCCCATTTTTCTCAGGCGAGCCGCGCGATGAAGGCGGGCAAAGCGGTCTATCTGGAAAAGCCGATCGCGGCCCGTCTCGAGGACGCGGCGGCGCTGGTTGCCCTCGCAGAGGAGACGGGGGCGGTCAACCGCGTGCCGCTCATCTATCGCTTTGTGCCCGGCGTTGCGGCGCTGCGCGCGCTCATCGCGGGCGGGGAGCTCGGCGAGATCCTGCACTTCCGCCTGCATTACTATCACTATGGCTATCTTGACCCGCGGCGGCCGACCAGCTGGCGGCAGCAGGCGGCGCTGTCCGGCGGCGGCTCGATGCTGGATCTCGGCGTGCATCTGGCGGATGTCCTGCGGTTTCTGCTCGGCGAGGTTGAGAGTGTTTACGCGCTGCAAAAAACGGCGGTGCCCCGCCGCTTTACCGATGAGAGCCGCACCGAGACGGTCGTCAACGACACCGAGGAGTGGTGCATGGCGGCGCTCACGCTGCGCAACGGCGCGATGGGCACGATGGAGACGTCGCGGGTGACGGCGCACGTCGGGCCCGAGTTCTCCGTCGAGGTATACGGTACCCGCGGCGGCGCGCGGTTCACCGACACGTATCCCTGCGAGGTGGAGCGCTTTGACCCGTTTGGCGGGCTGCGCACGCGCGCCGGCTGGCAATCCTTCGACGGCGAATATCTCAATTACCTGCGCACGGTTCTGCCGCCGCCGAGGCATGAGGTGGGCTGGTTCATGGGCGCGCACCTCGCGAGCCTCAAAAGCGCCGTGCAGGCGGCGCGCGGCGGGGACGGCAACCCGCAGCCCGCTACCTTTCGGGAGGCCTATGCCGCGCAGTGCATCGCGTGCGCGGCCGCCCGCTCGGCGGAAACGGGCAGTGTCATACAGTTGGAGAAGGATATGGGCGCCGAAAGTGTTCAAAATCCGGCCTAAATATGATATACTGAAAAAATCACACAAAAAGGGGAAAA
>CAZKRQ010000282.1:0-2986 GCA_964555125.1 uncultured Oscillospiraceae bacterium | reverse complement strand
AAACAGCTCGCGATAGAGGAGGGATTCCTTGGTGAAGGGCTGCGCGTGGGCGTATTTTTTTCGCAGCGTTTCCAGCTCTGCGTCGGTATAAAGGCTGTCGGCATAGGCCTTGATGTAGTTGACGAGGGAGTGACCGACCGCGTCGGAAAACGCCGCCTTTTCACGCATGAGGATGTCGTGGGGCAGATAGTCGCCCTCAAAAGCGTGGCGCAGCAGGTATTTTCCCTTGTGGTAACTGTTGAGTTTCAGCTCGGGATCAATGCGCATCACAGAGCTGACAAAATCGAGATCGCCGAACGGCACGCGCGCCTCAAGGCTGTTGACCGAAATGCAGCGGTCGGCGCGCAGCACGTCGTACATATGCAGCTCGCGCACACGCTTCTCGCTCTCCCGCTGAAACGCCGCCGCGTCGGGCGCGAAATCGGTGTATTTATAGCCGAAAAGTTCGTCGCTGATCTCGCCGGTCAGCAGGACCCGCACATCTGTTTGCTCGTGGATCGCCTTGCAGACGAGATACATGCCGATGCTCGCGCGCACGGTGGTGATGTCGTAGGTCGCGAGCAGCGCGACCACCGGCTCGATCGCCGCGAGCACATCCTCTTTGGTGATGATGACTTCGGTGTGGTCGGAGTGGATATAGTCGGCGACCTGCCTGGCATATTTGAGATCGATGGCGTCCTCCGACATGCCGATGGCGAAGGTGCGGATCGGCTTTTGCAGCAGCTTGGCGGCGACCGCGCAGACAAGGGAGCTGTCGAGCCCGCCGCTGAGCTAAAGCCGCGCGGCGCGTCGGCGTCCAGGCGCTTTGCGATGCCCGCGACCAGCTTGTCGTGAATCTTCTTGCAGACGGTTTCCAGGTCGTCGCGGCACACGGCTTTGACCTCGGTCATGTCGCGATAGCAGACAAATTCGCCGCCCGCGTAGTAGTGCCCGGGAGGGAAGGGCAGGATCCTTGCGCACAGGCCGACAAGGTTTTTGGGCTCGGAGGCAAACAGGATTTTCCCGCTCGCGCTGTAGCCGTAATAGAGCGGCCGGATGCCGATCGGGTCGCGCGCCGCGATAAACTCGTCCTTTTTGGAGTCGTAGAGGATGAGCGCGAATTCCGCGTCCAGCTCGCGGAACATGGAAAGGCCGCGCTCGCGATAGAGAGGCAGAAGAAGCTCGCAGTCGGAATCGCTTTGAAACACATATCGCTTTTCCAATCCCTTTTTGAGCGCGCGGAAGCCGTAAAGCTCGCCGTTGCACACGCAGACGTCGCCGCCCAGCGTAAACGGCTGCATCCCGCTCTCCTCGAGGCCCATGATCGCGAGACGGTGAAAAAACAGATAGCCCGACGGCGTCTCGACTGTTCGGGACATATCGGGCCCGCGCGAGACCGTCCTGTCAAAGCCCGAGAGCAGCTCGCGCAGCGCGATGTCCTTGCCGGTGTAACCCATGATCGAACACATAAAAAGCACCTCCGAAAATAGTAATGCAGCGAATCGTTTTTAGGACGAATCGCTGCAATCCGTGGTGCCACCTAATTTACCGCGTTTGACCGCGGTCACTTTTGACTTCCAATAAAGTCTCAGCGATTAACGCTCGCCCACGTCTCGCTTACTCACCCGAAGGCTTTCTGTTCGAGGCTCCGAAGTGTTCTTCCCGTAAGGATTGCTGCGCCCTTTCACCGGCCGGCGCTCTCTGTGAGCAAGGGTCTCGCGGTACTTTTCTTCATCAAAGCCGTTGTGGTTTTAAAATTTTTGTCAATTATGCGCGCGCGGCGTGATGTTGTCAAGAGCAGGGGAGAGATTTTGTTTTATTTCATAGAAAAAACAGAAAACATTGAGACAAACTATTCAGATTATTATAATCTGTCGCTTTCAAAATAGAAAAAACAACCCACCCGCTAGAGCGCGGGCGGGCCGAAATCAGCTTTGCTCGAAAGGGACAGGCGCCCAAGCCGCGAAGCGGCGGCGCCGCTTTTACGGCAGGACGCCGACACCCTTCGCGACGTTGACGATAAAATCCTGCGCGTTGGTGACCATGCTGATGGCGCTCAGAGAGCCCCGGTCGGCGAGCTTGTTGACGACGAACTCCGAGATGTCAATGCTGTAGATATACAGCGGGCGGACCACGCCGTCCACGACGCGGAAGGAGGGGGTCATGTTGCCCGCCGCGATGGTGTGCAGCTGGGTCGCCAGGCAGATCACCGTCGTGGCCCTGCGCAGAAGATCCCGCATACGGCCCTGCCCCTCATAGGTGTCGGCGATGACCTCGGGCAGGGGGCCGTCGTCCCGAATCGAGCTGGTCAGCACAAAGGGAATGCCCTGACGGACACAGGCGTAAATGATGCCGTCGTTCACCTGATAATCCTCGAGAAACTGCGGGATCGAGCCGCTTTTGCGCACGCGGTTGATCACGTCGAGGTGGTTGTAGTGCCCGAGCGGCTGGGAGCGCTGGGTGTAAATATCCTGGCCGAGCGCGGTGCGCAGGTGGCCCGCCTCGAGGTCGTGTGTCGCGAGCGCGTTGCCCGCGAGCAGCCCCTGCACATAGCCGCTTTCGACAAGCCTTTGCATGGCGTTGCGGGCGTCGTGGTCAAAGGCAAAGGCGGGGCCCATGACCCAGACGATGTTGCCGTGCTGCCGCTCGTGCCGCAGCAGCTCATAGAGATTGTCATAGTCCATGGAAAACGCCGTCTCGCGCGAGCGCCCGGCGCGAAAGGCGAAGCGATCCTCCATCTCCTCCGCGGAGAGAAAGCCGGTTGTGTGCAGATACACGCCGTCCTCGCCGTTTTCGCTGCGGCCCAGGATGACCCGGTCGTTTTTGCGCAGATTGCGCAGCTCGACCACGTCGAGCACGCCGTTTTCGCGCAGCACGACGCAGCAATCCATGCGGCTTTCCTGCGCGAGCGTCCACACGCCGTCCAGCTTGAAATATTCAGGAAAAATCGAGGTGCTGTGATATTGCTCGGGCGCGACGCCGTCCTTTTCCGAGAGAGCCCAGCGGG
>CAZKRQ010000281.1:0-2993 GCA_964555125.1 uncultured Oscillospiraceae bacterium | reverse complement strand
CCAGCTTCTCCCGCAGCGCCTTGTCGGATAAATTGTCAAAATACAGGCTCCGAACCATGTAGCGGCCGCCCGTCGCGTGCGGGTCGGGCCGCATCACCGCCCGCAGCCTTGGGCGGAGCGCTGCCAGATCGGCCTCGCTGATCTCGTGCTTCCATTCATGCCGGTATTCCACTGCGCTTCCCTCTCTTTCCGCCTTCTTCCACTGCCGCTCCCTCTCAGGCCCCCAAAAACGGGTCCCGGCGAGGGCAAAAAATGTTTTTTTGCAAAACGGCTTCGCCTCGATTTCAATCTCCTCGCCTGCGCTTTTTGCGCGGTGAGCTCTGTTCGATTCGGTCAAAACCGCCCGCTTCGCCGCTCCTGCTCCGAAAGCGCTGTCATTTTAACCCCTCAACCTAAACCGGGGATGAAAACGGCCTGTTTCGGCTCAAAGCGCGTGCAGCTCCCGCAAAGGAGCCGCCAATTTCCGGCCCTGTTTCGCGCAGCGCAAGCGCCCCCGCAAGCGTCTCCGTTTTTGTTTTCACGCCGCCTGTTTTGCAAAAAAAGAGCCTCTTTGCCGCGCGCTTTGATTCGCCGCCGCGAAGAGGCTCTTCGTTATTTTTTTCCGCACGCGCCGCGCAGCGCGGCGATCTCCTCTTTTTTGAGCTCCCGGTAGTCCCCCGCCCTGAGCATTCCCAGACGGACCGGGCCGAACGCGACGCGCTTGAGGCGGATCACCTCAAGGCCAACCGCCTCATAGTACAAATTCTTTCCTCGCCTGAAAACCACGCAGTCATTTTCCTCCAGCAGCTTCCTGCAATAGGCGACGGCCTCCGCCTCGCCGATCCCCAGATTCCTTCCGATCCGCCGCGCGCCCAGCTCCGTGGTGTGCAGGCGCTCCGAATGCCGCGATAAAGCTCCCGTCATCGCTTCTCACCGCGCGCAGATCGTCGACCACGCGTCGAACAGCACCAGAATATCCAGACACCCAACGCCAAACCAGATCGCGCGGCTGACATCCCGCTTGACCGTGATCCAGTTGTTCGCCATCGCGAGCAGCGGCAGCGCTATGACCGGGATAAAATACCGGCCCTGAATGCCGAAAATCAGCGTGTAGTTGGCGGGGGTCCAAAAGACGCAGACAAGGGTGACGAGCGCGCTCACCCCCAAAAACACCAGCACCGACCAGACCCTGCGCCCGCCCCGCAGCGGCGACGGCTCCTCCTCCCTGCGCACCGTCGCGAGCAGCGTCAGCAGCAAAATGCCGATAATCAGCACCCAGCTGACCTCGACGTCGACGACAATGATCTCGCCGAGCCTTCCGCCGATCAGCCCCTGCAAATAGAGCGGCATATTTTTGTGAAATGTGTTGACAATCAGCGCGACGGTCTGTTCAAGGTGGTTCAGAATATATTCCAGACTGAAAAAGAGCCTTGAATCCCCGTTCGGCGCGATCTCGGAAAGGGTCTGCGCCGCCGCTGTCAGCGAAACCGTCAGCTGAGGCGAGGCCGAAACGCCCGCCACACCCGCAGCCGTGAGCGTAGGATTCTGCCGCAGCACCGTGCCGAGAGCCATGCGCAGGTTAAAGGCGGCCCACGACGCGAAGGAGGCCGCGAAAACGCCGAGCTTGGCGGGCAGCGCCCTCTTTGGCTTCGCGAACTTTTCTCCGGGCAGGATAAAGCAAAGCGAAACCAGCACCAGATATACCGCCTTGCTCGGCGACAACAGCATCCCGACCGCACAGAGCGCCAGCAGGCTGCGCCACCCAATCCGTTCGTCGGCATAGGCCGCCTTCATGCACAGCGCGATAAAGAGAAAGCTCAGGCCGTTGACAAACGCGTCGTAAGAAAGGCTGCCCGCAAGCTGCAGCGACATCGGGAAACAGGCCACCGCAAACAACACGTTCTTTCCGAACGGGATCAGACGAATCGCCGCGCCAGCAAGCGCGATGTAAAACAGTAGATTCAATATGCGCCCAAAAAGCAGCGTAAAGCCATAGCCAAGCCCAAGAAGCCGCGCCAGCGCGATGCCGAGCGTCTGCGGCGCATACACAAGCGGCATTGTCTCGGTGTTGACCCGCGCCTCCACCGGCACGGTGCACTCGCTGGAGCCCCGATTGATTGTCAGCCCCTCCGCCAGCTCGGTGTAGGCCAGCGCGTCATACGCGTGGGAATTGACATAACGCATCGTCTCCCAGGGGCTGGGCGCGTCGCATTCCCGCACAAGCAGCGCGCCGTTTTCGTCGAGCTGCGCCTTGCCGAGCAGTCCGCTCGCATAGTAATAGCTCGTCGTGTAATGCACATATTCATCGGGCGCGGCGAGCTGCGGCGTGAAGAAGCAGAAGGTCAGCCCTACACCGAGCGCAAGCACGGCAAACACCGTGTGCGTGTGCGCCCTCCCCGCAAAAATCAACAGATACAGCCCAACCGCAAGCGCGACCAGCAGCGCAGCAAAGACCCAATAGGAAACGCGGACGGCATCCGCCACATGACGATGGATCAATTGCAGCGCCAACGTCCCCATTACCTCTTCTCCGTCTCTCGTCAGCGTCTGTTCGTTGAGTGTGGCGGCACTTTTACAGAGCAACACCCCACCGCCGCCATGCACTGCGAGCCGAAAGGAGGCGGGCTCCTCCACCACGACCGGCGCGTCAAAAAGAAACGGGGTTCCTCCGTCACTTTGAATCTCTGTAACAGGAACCGTCGATTCGCCACACAATGCGCCCTGCTCGTCATACAGCCGAACCGTGACAGAGGCACTGGGATCTGCGCCCTCCAGCCGTGTTTGCAAAATAACGCCGTAAAACCGATTGCTTCCCACCGATGTAAAAGCCTGCTCAACCTGAGCATCGCCAAGATACAGCATTTCTGCAATATCACCATTGATGGTTTGCGTCTCAAACCTTTCGGCAAGCTGAGGAAGCTGTTCTCCGCCAAACCACGCGACCGCCAACCCCGCCAAAACAACGCACACAGCGCCGACAGCGCGCTTGTGCCGGATAAACCATGCCTTTATCT
>CAZKRQ010000280.1:0-2994 GCA_964555125.1 uncultured Oscillospiraceae bacterium | reverse complement strand
AGTATAGCACAAAATCGCGCGCGGGGCAAGAGCTATTCTCCTCGCGGCGGCGTCCCCTTTCGCCGGGGCGTCGCGGCAAAGGCGCATACCCACACCGCTGCGGCGCCCGCGCGCCGCAGCGCTTTCGCGCACTCGTTCGCGGTGTTCCCCGTCGTGATGACGTCGTCGCACAGCAGAACCGCCCTGCCCTTCACGGCCCGGTCGTCCGCCCAGAACGCGTCCTCGAGGTTCACGTCCCGCTCCTCCTCGTTCAGGTCGTGCTGCTTGCGGGTCCGGCGCAGCTTGCGCAAGGCGCCGCCGTCATACGCGCAGCCCAGCAGCGCCGCAACCCGCCGCGCGAGCTGTTCGCCGTGCCGCCGCTCCTTTTCGGCGGAGGGCACCGCCACGACAAGCTCCGGCCGCATTCCCTGTTCCCGGACACAGGCGGCGCAGGCGCGCGCCATCGGCGCGGCGAGCCATTCGTTGGACCGAAACTTAAACCGGCGCACGATCTCCGCCGCGCCGTCCTCATAGCGATAGGCCGCGCAGACACCGTCGACAAACGAGAGCCGCCGGCCGCCGTTTTCCTCGCGCGGCGCTCCTGCGTCGATCCGCAGGCGGCCGGCCTGCGCCGCGCAATCGCGGCACACATCGCCCTGTTCCGACACCTGCCCGCAAAATATGCATCGCGGCGGGAACAGCAGATCGAGCAGCTTTGACAGAAACCGCCCGCTCACAGCTTATCCCCTCCCAGAAAGCCGCAAAGCCCGGTATAGCGCAGCATCTTTCGGTCGTTCCCGACCATTCTCTCCAGCAGATTCGGGTCCCCGACAATCACCAGCAGGCTGCGCGCGCGGGTCACGGCGGTATACAGCAGGTTGCGATAGGCGAGCTTGGGCGAAAAATCCGCGAGCGCGAGCACAACGCAGGGGAACTCGCTGCCCTGGCTCTTGTGCACCGTGACCGCGTAGGCGGGCTCGAGCTGGCGCGCCTGCTCGAAGGTATAGCTCACCCGCCGGTCGTCAAACAGGCAATACAGCGTCTGGCCCCGCCGGTCGATCTTCTCGACCATGCCGATGTCGCCGTTAAAGACGCCCAGGCCCTGTTCCCCGTTGTCCTTCTCCCACTTGATGTCGTAGTTGTTCTTGATCTGCATAACGCGGTCGCCCTCGCGGAAGAGCTGCCCCATGACCCGCGCCTCTCCCTTTCCCTGCGCGGCGGGGTTGAGCCGCGCGCGCAGGTCCTCATTGAGGGTCGCCGTGCCCATCAGGCCCTTGCGCGACGGGCTGAGCACCTGAATATCCGCAAACGGGTCGAATCGATAGGCCTTCGGCAGCCGGCGGGCGACAAGGTCGCAGAGATAGCGGGAGCCCTGCTCTTTGGGCACATGGAGAAAGAAAAAGTCCTTATCCCTCGTCTCGAGATCGGGCATTCGCCCCTCGACGATCTCGTGCGCGTTGACGACGATGAGGCTCTTTGCCGCCTGGCGAAAGATCTTGCGAAACTCGACGGTCTCGCACGCGCCCGAGCCGATGATGTCCCGCAGGATATTGCCGGCGCCGACCGAGGGCAGCTGGTTAAAATCCCCCACGAGGATCAGGCGGCACTGCGGCCGGATGCCCCGCAGCAGCGCCTCGAACAGCGCCGCGTCGACCATCGACATCTCGTCCACCACCACGACGTCCCCCTTGAGCGGGTTGTTCTCGTCGTGCACAAAGCGCAGCGCGTCGCCGCTCTGGCGGTCGACCTCGAGCAGCCGGTGAATCGTCTTCGCGTCCTTTCCCGTCAGCTCGGAAAGGCGCTTGGCCGCCCGTCCCGTCGGCGCGGCGAGCAGCACGTCGTCGCCGTTCTGCTCGCACAGCGCGATGATCGCGTTGAGCGCGGTCGTCTTTCCCGTGCCGGGGCCGCCGGTGATAACGACCGCGCCGCAGGTCAGCGAGCGCTCGATCGCCCGCTTTTGCAGCGCCTCGTATTCGATCCCGTGCAGCTGCTCGAACGCCGCGATCTGCTGCTTGGCGTCGGCGGGCTCGACAAAGTGAAGCAGGCCGAGCAGCTGGATGCGCTCGGCGATATACCGCTCGGCGCGCGCCATTTCGCTGAGAAAGATCCGCTCCTCCCCCTCCACCTCGCAGGCGGTCAACAGCTTGTCCTCCACCGCGTTATACAGCTCGATCTCGACCGCATCCCGCTCGACGTCGAGAAAGCGGCGCGCCGTGTCAAGCAGCTTTTCGGTCGGGATACAGGTGTGGCCGTTGCCGAGATTGTGGCGCAGGACGTAAACCAGGCCCGCGCGGATGCGCCGGACGTCGTTCGTCTCGATGCCGAACCGCTGCGCGAGCCCCTCGGCGAATTCAAATTCCCGATAAAGCGGGTAGCCGCACAGCATATAGGGGTTATCCTGAATCAGCTCGACGGCGGAATCGGAAAACGCGCGGTAGAGCGATAGCGCGTCCGCCGTCTCGAGGCCCATGCCGCCCAGCGCGGCGAGCGCCTCGCGCACGCCGTAAATTTTGCGGAATTCCTCGCTGATCTCCTGCGCGCGCTTTTGCGAGATGCCCCGAACCTTGATCAACAGCTCGGGCCGCTTGGCGATGACGTCGAGCGTCTGATCGCCAAACGCGTCGACCAGCCGGCGCGCGAGCGCGGGGCCGATGCCGTTGATCGCCCTGTTCGAGAGATATTTTAAAATCGCCCCCGCGCTCGAGGGCAGGATCCGCTCGCAGCCGGACGCCTTGAACTGCCTGCCAAAGGACGGGTGGGTCGTGTACTCCCCCCAGACGGTCAGCTCCTCCCCCTGGGCAATGGCGAACAGCTCGCCGACGACGGTGACCAGCTCGTCCGCAACCGCAAGGTCGATGACGGCAAAGCCCGTCTCGTCGTTGCGGTAGATGATATTTTCTACGGTTCCCGTGATTTTCTGCGTCTCTTCCATCGTTTCGCCCAACACTTTTCTCATAAGAAAAACCTTATCTTTAGCGGCGGTTCCATAAGAAAACGAAGCGGCACCATCTGACG
>CAZKRQ010000279.1:0-3009 GCA_964555125.1 uncultured Oscillospiraceae bacterium | reverse complement strand
ACGCGGTTCAATCTTCCGGTTGACGCGAACGCCAAGGTGATGGACATCCCGGTCTGCTTGAAGCAGAAGGTTGAGATTCTCAAGGCACTCGTGCGCGGGGCAAAAATTCTGATTCTGGATGAGCCGACCGCGGTTTTGACCACGCAGGAAACGGAAGAGCTGTTTAAAGAGCTGGTCAATCTGAAAAATCAGGGCTATACGATCATCTTCATTTCCCACAAACTTAAGGAAATCAAGGCCATTACCGACCGGCTGACCATTCTGCGCGGCGGCCGTTCGATGGGCGTCTATAATACCAAAGAGGTCTCCGAACAGGATATTTCCCGCCTGATGGTGGGACGCGATGTTGTGTTGGAGGTGGAAAAGGATCGGGCGCAACCCGGCGAGACAGTGCTGGATGTGCGTGATTTGCGCTATCGCAATCAGTGGGGCCGTCAGATGCTCAAGGGGGTTTCGCTGTCTGTGCGCAGAGGCGAGATACTCGGAGTCGCGGGTGTTGAGGGCAACGGGCAGCGCGAGCTGGTCGACATGCTGTTCAACATTCACGTGCCGGATTCGGGCGAGGCGTATGTCAACGGACAGAGCATTATCGGCAAAAAAGAGCGCGAGATCCGCGAGCTGGGCGTGTCTCATATTCCCGAGGACCGCATGCTGTACGGCATCGCCGCCAGCCAAAGCATCGAGGAGAATATGATCGCCGATCGATACAGAAAAAAAGAATTTAACAATGGGCCTCTGTTCAACATGAAGGCGATTCACAAAGAGACGGATCAGCTGATTCAGGATTATCTGGTGCTGTGCAAATCCGGCCAGCAGCAGGTTCGGATGCTTTCGGGCGGCAATATCCAGAAGGTGGTCGTCGCGCGGGAGTTCTCGTGTAATCCGTCCCTGATCATCGCCGACCAGCCCACCCGCGGCATCGACGTCGGCGCGACCGAGTTTATCCGCAAAAAGCTGGTGGAGCTTTCGCGCGGGGGCGCGGCGGTTCTGCTGGTATCCGCCGATCTCAACGAGGTCATGGAGCTGTCCGACAGCCTCATTGTGTTGTATGGCGGGGAGATCGTCGCTTATTTTGAGGACACGGACAAGCTGACAGACCTGGAAATGGGCGAATATATGCTCGGCCTGCGCAAGCAGACGCCGGAGGAAATAGGGAGAGTGATTCATCGTGCGCAGTAAACAGGAAAAGCTGTTCGATATCGGCCGCAGCGTCTCGGCGATCCTGCTGACGCTGGCGGTGGCGATTGTCCTTATCTTTCTCACATCCTCGATGCCGGGCGAAGCGATTAAGAGTATGCTGATTTCGCCGCTTTCGACCAATCGGTATATCTGGCATATTCTCGAGAGAATGATTCCGACAATCTTTACGGGGCTCGCGGTCTGCATCATGTATGCCTCCAACCAGTTCAACCTCGCCAGCGAGGGCACCTTTTTCGCGGGCGGCATTGTGGCGGCGTGCATCGCCATTTTTGCCGACCTGCCCAAGGGCGTTCACCCGATTGTCTGCGTGCTGGCGGCGGTGCTGGTCGGGATGCTGTTGATGCTGATTCCGTCGGTGCTGAGCGTCAAGCTGGGCGCAAACGTGCTGGTCACCTCTCTGATGCTCAATTACATTATTTTGCAGTTTGGCCTGCATATCACGACCTACATTATCCGGGACCCGGGATATATTACAAACAGCTCGTATCTGCTCAGGGAATCGGCGCAGATCCCCGCCATTAAGTACCGCACAAGCTACGGCCTGATTGTCGCGATTCTTATGATCGTGATCTGCGGCCTGTATATCTACCGCACCCGCTGGGGCTATGCCGTGCGCACCATCGGCGCAAACAAGTCGTTCGCCCAGTATGCCGGCATCGGCGTCGGCACAACGATCATCGTAAGCCAGCTTATCGGCGGCGCAATCGCCGCGATGGGCGGCGCAATCGAGGTGCTCGGCTTCTACAGACGCTTCGAGTGGAGCGGATTGCCCGGCTACGGATGGAGCGGCGTGACAATTGCGATCATCGCAAAAAACAATCCGTGGAAGGTGCCGCTCGCCGCTTTTTTCCTCGCGTATCTTGAGGTCGGCTGTGAGCTGATGCAGATTTACGCGGACATCCAGCCCGAGATTTTCGATATTATCAAAGCGGTTATTTTCCTCCTCTTTGCCGCCGAGCAGTTCATGGCGCCGCTTCGCCAGAAGCTGGTTGTCAAGATGGCGATGAAGGACGAGAAAGCGAAAGCCGCGCTGAACGGAGGGAAAGCGTAATGGAAACGATTCTCCGTGTAATCACAACGCCAAGCTTTGGCTATGCAGTGCTCCGCATGACCACCCCCATCCTGTTCGTGGCGCTCGCGGCCGTCATCGCGGATCGCGCGGGCGTATCCAACATCGGTCTGGAAGGAATTATGATGTTTTCGGCGCTTGTGGGCGTCATTTTCAGCGGCATGACCCATAGCTGGGTGGTCGGCCTTCTCTGCGCGGTTCTGATCGGCGTGCTGTTCGGCCTTGTAATCGGCTTCTTCTCTCTGAAAATGAAAACCGATATTATTCTCGCCGGTATTGCCATCAATACGCTGGGCGGCGGCGGCACGATCTTTTTCCTCTACCTCGCCTCGGGCGACCGCGGCTCGTCCGTCAGCATTGCCAGCGAGATCGTGCCCAAAATCGATATACCGCTTATCAAAGATATACCCGTTGTCGGTGAGATTCTCTCCGGCCACAGCGCGCTGACCTATTTCGCGTTTATCAGTGTGATCCTCGTTTGGATTTTGCTGTATAAGACCCCGCTCGGCTTGCGTATCCGCGCCGTGGGTGAAAACCGCAATGCGGCCGATTCGGTCGGCGTCAGCGTCAATGGCATCAGCTATCTCGCGCTCGGCCTTTCGGGTCTGTTCGCGGGCTTGGGCGGCGCGTTCATGTCCATGAGCTATATGCAGGGCTTTACCAAGAATATGGCGGCCGGCCGCGGCTTTATCGGCTTGGCGGCGGAGGCTATGGGCCGCGGAGAGCCCGTTGGCGGGATG
>CAZKRQ010000278.1:0-3028 GCA_964555125.1 uncultured Oscillospiraceae bacterium | reverse complement strand
GGATTTTAATTCCTATGTCAGGAAGTGCAAGGAGCTTGCTTTGTATGATACAGGTGTGACCGCTGAATACTGCGATAGGCTCATTACCCTTTCCACCTGCGAATACTCCGCACAGAACGGCAGGCTCGTTGTAGTGGCAAAAAAGGTCGGCTGATTTGAACGCAAATCCTCTGGGAAAGGAGGTTTTCTATGGCTGATATAAAAACCAGAGATGCGGTCAAAGGCACGATAAAGACCATAGATAAAGCCGCCATAGCCAGTGAGCGTATGAAGTCTGCCTATGTGGGGATAAAGGAAAAAGCGGAACAGGGATATTACGCTGATGAAAGCTCTGCCACAGAATATGCTGCGGACAGGATTTCTTTTGCGGCAGACCGTGTAAAGGACGAAGGTATCCACCAGTTCAATAAGCAGGGGCAAAAGGCGGTCAAGACAACGCAGGATAATATCGGTAAGACAAAAGATAAAATAACCGATTTCAAGCAAAGTCGGGCTGTCAAAGCCGCAGAACAGAAAGCAGCACAGAATATGTCAGAACAACACGGCTTGCAGATCCGTCACGGGGCTGCAAGCCGTTCCTCTGCCCCCGATGTTTCCCAGACAGCAAAATCGCAGTTGATAAAGACCCGACAGCAGGGGCAAAAAATGATTAAGACCACAGCTCGAAATGCAGAAAAAGCGGTGAAAGCAACTGCTAAGGGAACGGTCAAGACAACCGAAAAGGGAATTAAAACCGCACAGGCAACTTCTAAGGCGGCAATCAAAACGACGGAAACCTCGGTAAAAACGGCACAGGCAGCGGCAAAGGCTTCTGCGAAAACTGCCCAAAAGGCAGCACAGGCGGCAAAAGCCACCGCAAAGGCGACAGCCGAAGCGACAAAAGCAACCGTAAAGGCTACCATTGCCGCAGTCAAGGCGATTATCGCAGGCACAAAGGCGTTGGTTTCCGCCCTAATCGCAGGCGGCTGGATTGCCGTCGTGATTATCTTGATTGTTGTCCTGCTCGGTTGTGCCGTGTCCTTATTTGGGGGCGGAAGCGAAAGCACTTCCTATACCCCTGTCAGTGCGGAGGTGGAAGCCTACACGCCGTTGATACAGAAATATGCCAAGCAGTACGGCATCCCCGAATATGTGGAGCTTATCAAGGCGGTGATGATGCAGGAAAGCGGCGGGCGTGGGCTTGACCCCATGCAGGCGGCGGAGGGCAGTTTTAACACAAGGTATCCCCATGAGCCGAACGGGATACAAGACCCAGAGTATTCCATCCAGTGCGGTGTGCAGGAGCTGAAAGCCGCCCTTATCTCTGCCGAGGTGGAAAACCCGATTGACATGGAGCGTATCAAGCTCGCCTTGCAGGGCTATAACTTCGGCAATGGGTATATCTCATGGGCGAAAACCAACTACGGCGGTTATTCCTACGCCAATGCAGTAGAATTTTCCACCATGCAGGCACAGCGGTTAGGGTGGGAAAAGTACGGCGACACACAGTATCCCGCCCATGTGTTACGCTACTATCCGTATGGACGGGCGTTCACAAGCGGCGGCAACCAAGCCATTGTAGAGGTTGCCTTGACGCAGCTCGGCAATGAGGGCGGACAGCCTTATTGGAGTTGGTACGGCTTTGAGGGGCGTGTGGAATGGTGTGCCTGCTTTGTGTCGTGGTGTGCCGACCAGTGCGGCTATCTGGAAAGCGGCATTGTGCCGAAATTCTCCCTCTGTTCGGACGGCGTGGATTGGTTTAATGGTAACGGGCAATGGCAGGGAAAGGATTATGAGCCGAAAGCAGGCGACATTATCTTTTTCGACTGGAGCAATGACGGGCAGGACGGAGATGCTGACCATGTGGGTATCGTGGAGAAATGTGAGAACGGCGTTGTTTACACCGTAGAGGGCAACTCTGGAGATGCCTGCCGACAGAACAGCTACCCCGTTGGGTACTATGAAATCCTCGGATATGGCTGTCCAAGATATTAGAAAAAGGGCGAAAGGAAAGCAGAGGGGCTTATCCCTTTGTTTCCTCTTTTGCCTTACATATTTGTGATTTTTTCAAAATGAAGATATCATACAAGAAATCGGTAAGTATTTTGAGTATAATATAGAGTGCAAGGAGGTGTTATCATGCAAAAAGAAATACGGACAGTCTGCTATGATGACGATTTACACCTTGAAGCATATCGTTTTGAGGGAATCGTACAGCCATTCCCGAATCACTTTCATGATTACTATGTGATTGGCTTTATGGAAGCAGGAACACGCTGCTTATCCTGCAAAAATAAAGAATATACGATAGGTCAAGGGAACATACTTTTATTCAATCCAAACGATAACCACAGTTGCGTGCAATGTGACGGCGGAACGCTTGATTACAGAGGGTTGAATATTCCAAAAGAAACGATGCTGTCATTAGCAGAGGAAATAACAGGACAAAGAACATTGCTTGGTTTTTCGGAAAATGTCATTAAAAATGATGAACTGAATCTCTATCTTCGTTCTTTGCATCAAATGATTATGGACGGCTCAAAAGAGTTTGAAAAAGAAGAAATGCTCCTGCTACTTATTACATTACTTATTGAGCAATACGGACAACCTTTTGAGAACTGTATTCCAGAGTGCAGCGAAGAAATAGAAAAGACCTGCGTATTTATGGCAGAACATTTTGCAGAGCATATTACATTGGAAAACCTCTGTAAATGCAGTGGTCTTAGTAAATCGACTTTGCTCCGTGCGTTTACCAAATCAAAGGGAGTTACGCCTTACAGGTATCTTCAAACGATTCGGATAGGCAAAGCAAAGGAACTATTGGAGAAAGGCGTATCCTCGGTTGACGCCGCAATACAGACAGGCTTTTCAGACCAGAGCCACTTTTCAAATTTTTTTAATATGTTTATAGGACTGTCGCCTGCCGCATACGGACGCATTTTCAAGGAGGGCGGCAAGAATCATGGATAAAAAAACTACCGCAGGGCATATCATGGCTCTAATTACGATTGTGATATGGGGAACGACTTTCATATCTACCAAAATACTA
>CAZKRQ010000277.1:0-3035 GCA_964555125.1 uncultured Oscillospiraceae bacterium | reverse complement strand
CCGCCGCATCGACAACCAGCTGCGCGGCCGCGCGGGCCGTCAGGGCGACCCGGGCGCGAGCCGCTTTTACCTCTCGCTGGAGGACGATCTGCTTCGCCTGTTCGGCGGCGAGCGCATCCAGATGATGATGGACAGCTTCAAGCTGGAAGACGACGTGCCCATCGAGACCAGGATGCTCACCAACGTGATCGAGAGCAGCCAGAAAAAGGTCGAGGGCCGCAACTTCAGCATCCGCAAAAACGTGCTCAACTACGACGACGTCATGAACAGCCAGCGCGAAAACATCTACTCCCAGCGCGACATGGTGCTCTCCGGCGCGAACATCAAGGACCGCATCCTCGGTATGCTCGACGAATCGGTGCAGAACAACGTCGCCGTCTACCTCGCCGACACCGCCGACCACCGCGACTGGAATCTCAAGGGCCTGCGGGATCACTATCTCGGCTGGCTGACCACCGAGAAGGATCTGCGCTACTCCGAGGACGAGCTGCAAACGCTCACCCGCGAGGACGTCATCGAGGCGCTCACCGAGCTCGCCCACCGCAAATATGAGGAAAAGGAAGCGCGGCTCGGCGAACAGACTATGCGGCTGCTCGAGCGGCTTGTGCTGCTGCGCATTGTCGACCTCAAATGGATGAGCCATATCGACGCGATGGACGAACTGCGCAAAACGATCCATATGCGCTCCTACGCGCAGAAAAACCCCGTGCTGGAATACCGCAACGAGGGTTACGCGATGTTTGACGAGATGGTCGACGCCATCCGCGAGGACACGAGCAAGGCGATTCTGACAACCGAGATCGTCCGCGCCAATCAGGAGGTAAAAAAATCCGCCGAGGGCGCGGCGACCAACGCCTCGGACGGCTCCGCCCCCAAACGCCCCGAGCGAAAGACCAAGATCGGCCGCAACGATCCCTGCCCCTGCGGCAGCGGCAAAAAATACAAAAACTGCTGCGGGCGCAACCAGAACTGATCTTCCGCCCGCGCAAAACGCGGAGCATGGCCTTGCGCATGTCGTTTCCGCGAAGCCCGTAGCGCCCCTTATCGCGTTATTTGCGGCGGGCATATAAAATAAACGGGGACCGGACTTGCCGTCCGGGCCCCTGTCACGCAATTAAAGCATTTTATTCTGGATATTCTTCTCCGTCTGCTGGATCAGGTTAAACAGGCTGGAGGCGTGCTGCGGATACTCCCTGCTGAGCGTCTCAGTCGTCAGCGAAAGCGCCTCAACCTCCTGCAAGGGCTGTATCTCACCGACCTTTTCGCCCGAAAGCATCGCGGCGATCCTTGTCTCGCTGACCCGCATCGCGGCGTCGGCATACCCGGAATAGAGCGACTTCGGCACCGAGAACATGTCGTTCTGATTTTTGGGGTTCGCGGAATACACCAGGCGAAACATTTTATAAAACGCCGTCATCAAAAACGCGGAAATTTCGTTGACCAGATTCTTGTCCTGCGCCTTGAGCAGCAGATTATAGAGCACCGCCGTCGAATTATTGAGCAGCTTTTTATTGAGGACAGGCAATACGCTCCCCTTGAACCGCGCGTCGTCAAAGGAGTCCCCCTCCGGGATGTCCTCCACCGACAGGGTGAGCCCTGTGCGGTCGGGCGAGCGCCCCAGCAGATAATCGCAGGAGACGCCGTAAAATTCCGCGGCGCGCACCACAAAATCGAGGCCGCACTCACGAATGCCCTTCTCGTAATGGGAAAGAAGTGCCTGGGAGACACCGAGATGCGCCGCCGCTTCCTTCTGCGTGATCCCCCGCTCCTTGCGCAGCAGCGTCAGTATTCTGTTAAAGCTCCCCAACTCCGGCATCTTTCTCAAACGATCCTTCCGTCAGGCATCGCCAGCCGTGATGCCTTTTTTACCGCTCCGCAGCGCAAAATTAAGAAAAGCACTATTTACAGAGTGTATATTCGATTATATAATATGAATTACCGTTTGTAAAGACACTTTTCCTCTTTTTGCGCGAAAAAACGGCGCTCTGCCCGCCAAGAAACGGAGGCTTTTTTTGTGAAAACCTATCAAATCTACCTGCTGCGGCACGGCATCACGCAGGCAAACCTCGACGGCGCATACTGCGGGTCGACCGACCTTCCCCTCTGCCCCGAGGGCGAAAAGGATCTATACGACATCCTTGCGGAATACGCCTATCCCTGCGTGGACACGGTCTTTACAAGCCCTCTGCTGCGCGCGCGTCAGACCGCCAGCATCCTTTTCCCCGACTGCGAAGCGGCGCCGGTCGAGGGTCTGCGCGAGGCGTCGTTCGGCCGGTTCGAGGGTAAGACGCTCGACGAGCTCAAAACAGACGACGAGTTCAACCGCTGGGTCGCCCCGGGCAGCAAGGTTTGCCCGCAGGGGGTCGAAGACCCACAGGCCTTTTTCCGGCGTTGCTGCGAGGCGTTTCTCTCGGTCTGCGACGAGCTTTTGCGGGCCGGCGCACACAGCGCCGCCGTTGTCACCCATGCCGGAGTGATCGGCAACGTCCTCGCGCAGTTCGCCTATCCCAAAAAGCCGCCCTATGACTGGACCTGCGCCGCGGGCTGCGGCTTCAAACTGCTGCTCGACCCCTCCCTTTTCCTGCGCGAGCCGGTGGTCGAGGTCGTCGACACCGTCCCCACCTATATTGCGCCGGAGGAGACCGGCGGCTGACACGCGGCCAAAAGCGCGGCGATTTGATAAAAAACGAAACGGAACCATCTGACACAAAAAGCGCAGCTGCGGCGTTCTCAAGCCCCTGCATTCCACCAAGGAGTGCGGCGGCTTTCGACTCTGCATCTGCGCCTTATTTTCTATTCTCACCATCGTTTTTGATACAGAGCATAAGAATGCGCCGCCCTCACGTCCCTATGCCTTTGACCTTAATGCCCTTGACCTTAATGCCCTTGACCTTAATGCCGAAAAGTCCGCCTTTGACTTTTCGGGAAGAGGAGGAGAATAACAGGCTCCGCCAAAGTGCGGCCTTCGCTTTGGCGGAAAAGGAGGAGCCGCGGAGCGGACGAGAATGCGCAGCTTGCCTGCGCGTTTGAGGGAG
>CAZKRQ010000276.1:0-3075 GCA_964555125.1 uncultured Oscillospiraceae bacterium | reverse complement strand
AAAATAATCATGAGTTGATGATATAAAATCATATCACAAAGTTTTGCTTTTGAAAAGATGAAAAATCACAATTCATACAAAAAACTCAGATATATGGGTAATAGACTGTTTGATATGATGGAATTTTGCAGAAAATAAAATTATCATAAAATTTATCAGCGTTTTTTACAGGATAAAAGAGGATAATTTGTCGAAATAACGAATTTGTCAAAATGAGCAAATTTATGAGATAAATCTATTGACAAATGAGAAAAAATATCGCATTCTTATCATAAAGATAACGATCGTTTTGAACAAAATCGCTCCACAATGAAGAGAGCAGGTGTATTTTTGAGCGAAATCATTGTGATTGGAATGGAGCACAAAAAGTTCTGTTTCGACAAAAACCTACCTCCGGTTGCCCATGTACATTCTGGGGATACACTGATTTTTGAAACGGAAGACGCCAACTGTGGCCTGATCGCAAAGGAGAGCGACATCTGGCCTGAATTCAGCAAAATATATGAAACGGCGGGCGGATGCAATCCCGTCACCGGGCCGGTTTACATCTGCGGCGCGCACCCGGGGGATTCCATAGCGGCGGAAATTCTGGCCGTCGAGCCCGGCTTCCTCAAGCAGGGCGGCTACACCTCGATTCAGAGCGGAGTCGGGAATCTGGAGAACATCACGTCGACAATACAGGAGCCGCTGGATGCGGCGACCCGCATTTTGCGCCTGGAGGACGGCGATATTCTGTATAAGCTGGAAAACGGAAAAGAATATCTCAAAATCAAGGCGAAGCCCTTTGTCGGGACGATCGGCGTGGCCCCGAAGTATGACCGGCGGTCTTCTTTTTATAAGGGTAAGGAATGGTGCGGGAATGTCGATTGCGCGGATGTGAAAGCCGGGTCAACGGTTTTGCTGCCAGTTCATGTCGAGGGGGCGCTGTTTTCGATCGGCGACGTACATGGTGTGCAGGGCGACGGCGAGATAACGGGGTGCGCGATGGAGTGTCAGGGGCGCATCACAGTGCGGTTGCGTGTGGTGCCGCGCGAAGAGAGCACCTATCTCAATTGGCCTCAGGTTGACGATAAGGATTATATCGGCGTGATTTCCATCGCGCATCGCGGCAAGCTCAGCGCCGCTATGGCAAACGGCTATGTCGAATTGGCGAAGCGGCTTCAGAACGAATACGGCATTGGGCTCAGCGACGGCTATATGCTGTTGAATTTGGCCGGGGAAGTGAAAATCGGGAACAGCGGGAGCTGCGTCTGCAAGATCGCCCGCTCGATTTTGCGGAAATATCAAGCGTAAAGAGCAGGAGGGCCAATGCAATGGAAGAGAACCTGCGCCTGACAATGCAGCGCAGCAAGTTCTGCTATGACAGGGAAGCGGAGCCCGAAGCGGAGATCCGCTCCGGCCAAACGGTGATTTTCGAGACGGAGGACGCAAACTGCGGCCTGATCGCAAAGCCTGAGGATCGCTGGCAGACCTTTGAGGCGATTTATGAGGCGGCGGGGGGCTGTAACCCGGTCACGGGGCCGGTATATGTTCGCGGCGCAAAGCCGGGCGATTGCCTTGCCGTCGAGATATTGGAGGTTCGGGCGGGCGGCGTTAGAAGCGGCGGTTATACTTCGATCCAGAGCGGGATAGGCTGTCTGGAAGATGTGTTCGGGACTTTGCAGAAGCCGCTTGCGTCCGCGACGAGAATCTGCGAGTTTGAGAACAATGCTGTTCATATGAAGAGCGAGGACGGAAAGCGGATTTATTCCATACCCATGCGCCCGATGGTCGGGTCGATCGGTGTGGCGCCCAAATATGACCGGCGCGCGTCGCTGTATCAGGGCCCCGAATGGATGGGCAACGTCGACCTGCCCGAGCTTGTGCAGGGCACGACGGTGGTGTTGCCGGTGAATGTAGAGGGCGGGCTTCTCTGGATGGGCGATGTGCACGCCTGTCAGGGCGACGGCGAGATAACGGGCTGCGCGCTGGAATGCCAGGGCGAGATCAGGGCGAGGGTAACGGTTCTGTCGAAAGAGGAGGCGGGCTATGTCGAATGCCCGCAGATCAATTCGTCCGCATGGATCGGCTCGGTTGGTATGCCGTTTTGCTCCGATTTAACGGCGGCGCTGCGCATGGGCTACACGGATCTCGTGCGCAGGCTCTCGCGGTATTACGGCGTCAGCGAGAAGGACGCCTACATGCTGCTCGGCTTGTGCGGCCGCGCCGTCGTCGGCAATGAGTTCACCTGCCTTTGCAGGATCGACCGCTCTATCTTTGAGAAATAAGGGAGGACAAAACCATGATTATTACGATTCAGGCGAAGCCGCTGACGGTGGAGGACTTTGCGCCGTATGGAAAAGCGATTGTGATTCCAACGGATAATAACCCGGAGCGGCCGACCGATCGGTTTAATTTCTGGCCCAAGCTGTCGCTGTTGAAATGTGACTCTGGCGTGTTTCAGGTCGGCGTGTCTACATTTTTCAGGCGCCCGTTCCGCACGATGAACCTGGAAAAACACTATAAAACAGAGGAGTTCATGTCGCCGCTGACAGGAACCTTTGTGCTTCTGTTTTGCAAAAGCATAGACGGAACGCCCGGAGGGCCGCCGGATTATGAAAAAGCGGAGGCGTTTATTGTCGGCCCGAATCAGGGCGTTGTAGTGGATAAAGAGGTGTGGCACTGGTCACCGATGCCGTATAAGGACGATTCGACGATGCTCTGTATTTTTGCGGAGGATACGCATAAAGGAGACCTCGAAATTCAGCCGTTGCCCAGTGGCCAGATCATTGAGGTTATGCTTTGATGCGGCTGTCGAATCATAAACGGGGGTAGAAGCAAAGTGGCAAATGGTGCATATTTGCAGGTGAAGAACATATGCAAGAGCTTTTTAGGCGTTCCGGTGCTGCAAAATGTCAGCTTTGAAGTCAACGCGGGCGAGGTGCATGGTCTGCTCGGCGGAAACGGCGCGGGAAAATCCACGCTGATGAATATCATAGGCGGTATCTATGCGAAGGATTCCGGCGAAATACAAATCGACGGAAAGCCGGCCGAGATACGCAGCTCTGCCGACGCGGAGCGGGCCGGTATTGCGTT
>CAZKRQ010000275.1:0-3082 GCA_964555125.1 uncultured Oscillospiraceae bacterium | reverse complement strand
CTCATTAAGGACAGGACCTCCGCCACGGAAACGGCGGCAGCGACAGGGCCGGCATGTCGGCGAGCGATCTCGCCGGACTGCCGGTTTTGTCATTGCCGCGCGAAGAGTCGCTGAAAAGTATAGCGGCTTGTGAAAAATAGACATTTTACTGACGAAACACGGCCGATTGTTTGTAAAAGCGGTTGATTGACTTTAGCGGTTTAAAGCTATATACTGTAAACGAATCAAGCAAACGCCGCGGCAGAAAGGAGAGAGCTCTGATATGAGGCAGAAGGATATGCGCGCTGTGACAAAGGGCTCTCGCGCGGATTTCTATTATACCTACCGTCTGGCTCGCTTTGCGGGCCGATTTAGCGGTGGGATAAAATAGAAATCTGTCTGGATGTGGTAGAACGCGGCGCGATCCATAGGTGCTGAACGGTTCTGTCCTCTCGGACAGGGCCGTTTTTTATAGCAATTTTCGCTGTGGCGAAGTAAAAGAAAAGGAGAAAAAGATGAAAAAGAAACTATTTGCGTTGCTGCTCGCGCTCGTGATGGTGGTTGGCCTCGCGGCGTGCGCGGGCCAGGAAGCACCCCCGCAGAACGACCAGCCCGACAATCAGCAGGGAGAAAGCGGAAGCGGCGAGACGACTTATCATGTCGGCATCTGCCAGCTGGTGCAGCATCCCGCGCTCGACGCGGCGACCCAGGGCTTCCGCGACGCGCTGAGCGAAAAGCTCGGCGACGCCGTGGTCTTCGACGAGCAGAACGCGTCGAACGACCCGACCACCTGCACGACGATCTGCAATTCGTTTGTCTCGAGCGGGTACGATCTGATTCTCGCCAACGCGACGAGCCCGCTGCAGGCCGCGGCGGCCGCCACAAAGGATATTCCCATCCTCGGCACCTCGATCACCGACTACGCGACCGCGCTCGAGATCGATAACTGGACGGGCACGGTCGGCGGCAATATTTCGGGCACCTCCGACCTTGCGCCGCTCGACGAGCAGGCGGCGATGGTCCACGAGCTGTTCCCCGACGCGAAGACGGTCGGCATCCTCTATTGCTCGGGCGAGGCCAACTCGAGGTATCAGGCCGAGGTCATCACCGGTTATCTCGAGGAGTACGGCTATACCGTGAGCGCCTATACCTTCTCGGACTCCAACGACGTGGCGGCGGTCACCGAGAACGCCTGCAACGAATGCGACGTGATCTATATCCCGACCGACAACACGGCGGCCTCCTGCACCGAGGCGATCAACAACAAGGCGTTGAGCGCGGGCGTCCCCATCATCGCGGGCGAGGAGGGCATCTGCAAGGGCTGCGGCGTCGCGACACTCTCGATTTCCTACTATGACATCGGCTACCAGTCAGGCGAAATGGCGTATGAGATTCTGGTCAACGGCGCGGACATTTCGACGATGCCGGTTGAATACGCGCCGAACGTGACGAAAAAATACAACGCCGCGATCTGCGAAACCCTCCAGATCGAGATCCCGGACGGATACGAAGCCATCGCGGAGTGAGGCGAACGGCCGCCTTTACATGGTAACCCAACGGAAATGCCCGTTTTTATGGGCATTTCCGCGGTTTGCTGTCCGAGGGCAGACAAGGGGGAGGTCCCACGTGAGGCCGATCCCTTGCTCCCGCAAGGAGCAAGAATTTGTATTTATAGTGGATAAGAGAGAACCGGCGCATTGCGGTGTGAAGGCGTGTTGAGGGCGGCTTTGCCGCTTCCGAAAAACGCTTCGTGCAGAGCGATGGGCCGCCGCATCGGGGAATGCGCTATCAATACAGATTTCAGTCAGAAAGGAAAATCGGAATGAATATCATGGCATACTTCGCTTCGCTCAACCCGCTGAATCTTCTGAAGAGCCTGCCGGGCGGCGTGGCGCAGGGGATTTTGTGGGGCATTATGGCGCTCGGCGTCTATGTGACCTTCCGCCTGCTCGACGTCGCCGACCTGACGGTCGACGGCTCGTTCACGACCGGCGGCGCGGTCGCGGTGATGCTCATTCGCGCCGATTGGCCCGCGTGGGCGGCGGTTGCCGTCGCGCTGGCCGCGGGGCTGCTTGC
The DNA here is from genome assembly GCA_964555125.1 of uncultured Oscillospiraceae bacterium. GTDB lineage: Bacteria > Bacillota > Clostridia > Oscillospirales > Ruminococcaceae > CAZKRQ01. Next base: position 1,027 of record CAZKRQ010000275.1, on the reverse strand, counting down.
GGGCCTTGTCACCGGCATACTGCACACGCGTCTGGGGATTCCGGCCATTCTCGCGGGGATTTTGACCCAGCTTGCGCTCTATTCGATCAATCTGCGCATCATGGATATGGCCTCCAACGTGGCGGTCAATGTCGACAAATATGCGCTTGTGCTCTCCTCGCGCTATGTGCCGTCGGCGATCCTCGTCGGCGTTCTGTGGGCGGCGGTGCTGCTCGGGGTGATGTATTGGTATTTCGGCACAGAGCAGGGCTCGGCCATGCGCGCCACCGGCTCGAACCCGGCGATGAGCCGCGCGCAGGGCATTCATATCGACGCGATGAAGATACTTGGCCTCGCGCTCTCCAACGGGATCGTGGCGCTCGCGGGCGCGCTGATGGCGCAATATCAGGGCTTTGCCGACGTGAATATGGGCCGCGGCGCGATCGTCATCGGCCTCGCCGCCGTGATCATCGGCGAGGTGCTCGGTGAGAGCATCCTCAAAAAGCACCTGAATTTTCTCGGCCGTCTCGCGTTCATCGTGCTCGGCGGCGTGATCTATTATATTGTCGTGGTGCTGGTTCTCTGGCTCAAGCTCAACAGCAACGACCTCAAGCTGTTCACGGCCGTCATTGTCGCCGTGTTCCTCGCCGTGCCTTACCTGCGGGAGAGGGCAAAGAGCTCGTTCGCGGCGGCCGCCAGGAGGGGAGGGAAAACCGATGCTTGAATTACAGCATATCTCAAAAACCTTTCATCCCGGCACGATCAACGAGAAAACCGCGCTTTCCAACCTCAACCTTGTGCTGAAAGAGGGCGACTATGTCACGGTCATCGGCGGGAACGGCGCGGGGAAATCTACCCTGCTCAACGCCGTCGCGGGCGTTTGGCCGGTCGATACGGGCCGCATCCTCATCGACGGCAATGACGTGACGGCTCTGCCGGAATATAAACGTGCCGCGTTTATCGGCCGCGTGTTTCAGGACCCGATGATGGGCACCGCCCCCAATATGCAGCTGGAGTAAAACCTCGCGCTGGCCTACCGGCGCGGCCA
>CAZKRQ010000274.1:0-3089 GCA_964555125.1 uncultured Oscillospiraceae bacterium | reverse complement strand
TTAAAAGAAAGCGCGCGCGCAAAGCACAGGCAGAGGAGGAGTAGAGACGATGTATATACTCGAAAGCAGACAGGTCAGCAAGCATTTTGGCGGCCTAAAGGCGGTTGATTGCGTTGACATGAAGGTTGAAAAGGGGGAGATCTTCGGCATCATTGGGCCGAATGGAGCGGGGAAAACGACCTTTTTCAATCTCTGCGCGGGCACTTATCCTGTGACATCGGGCGAGATCTGGTTTAACAACCAGAATACGACCAATAAGCCTTCTTATGAAATGGCCCGTTTAGGCGTCGCCCGTACGTTTCAGAATATTAAGCTGTTTGACTATATGACGGTCGCGCAAAATGTCGCAGTTGGCTTTCATATACACACAAAGACGAATGTTTTTGACGCGGTTTTTCACACGAAACGCTATCGAAATGACGAGAAGCTTATCAGAGAGCAGACAGCAAAAACGCTTGAGAATGTAGGCCTTGCGCAGTTTGCGCAGGTCAAGGCGCGCAATCTTTCGTATGGAATGCAGCGCAAGGTGGAGATTGCCAGAGCCCTGGTTTTAAAACCGCAGGTGCTGCTGCTGGATGAACCGGCCGCCGGGATGAACCCGAGTGAGACGCAGGAATTGCTCACTTTTGTGAAAAAACTCAATGATGAGGGATACACCATTGTCGTGATTGAACACGATATGAAATTCATCATGAACGTCTGTGATCGTATTCTGGTTCTCAATTATGGAAAGAGAATCTGTGAGGGCACGCCGGATGTGATTCGGAACAACACGGCTGTCGCCGAGGCGTATTTTGGCAAGGGACTCGCCGCAAATGGAGGTGCTTTCGGTGCTTAAGGTCAAGGATTTGACGGTTCACTATGGCTATATCCAGGCGCTTAACGGGATAACTTTTTCTGTTCCTGAGGGAAAAGTGATTTCTCTTATTGGCGCAAATGGAGCGGGGAAGACAACCGCGCTGATGGCGATTTCAGGTATGGTGCCCAAAAGAGGGGGAACGGTTGACTTTGACGGGGCGGACATCACGGCGCTGAAACCCCATATGATTACGCGGCGCAGCCTAGCGCATGTGCCGGAGGGCCGGCGGGTCTTTCCGAAGCTGTCGGTGGAAGACAATATAATTTCGGGCTCATTGATCGACAAAAAGCTCACGAAAGCGGAGCTGAAAAGCCGCATGGAAGAAATGTATGATTTGTTTCCGAGACTGAAAGAGCGTCGCTTGCAGGACGCGGGGACGCTATCGGGCGGCGAACAACAAATGCTCGCTATCGCGCGGGGGCTGATCGGCAAGCCAAAGCTTGTTATGCTCGATGAGCCTTCACTCGGCTTGGCGCCGATCGTCGTCGATGAGATCTTTGAATTGATTTCTAAAATCAGGGAAAATGGCACAACGGTTTTGCTTATTGAACAAAACGCGGGGCTTGCCCTTCAAATTGCTGATTATGCCTATGTTCTTGAATTGGGACGCATCACGCTGGAGGGACCGGGGGTCGAGCTGTTGAAAAATTCCGATGTAAAACGCGCCTATTTGGGCATTTAAAGCCTCTGACGCCGTGGTAAAAGCAGAGAAGACTGTCAGCTGCCTGCAAATTTAGAGCCGGGCATGGCTTGTCTGCTGAGCCCTTCATTAGACGATGTGTTTGTAGGGCCAATTGTTTTTTGAGTAAATTTTCCTGCGAAAAGAAGAAGACCCGGCGTTTTGGAGCTGCGGAAGACCTTATATCCCTTCCGGCTCCCCAGTTGTACAGGAGTGAGACCAAAAGATCGACAGGATTAGACCGGCAAGCGTGGATGATAAGGAATCTTTTGAAGTTACGGGGTATGGGGACGAGAAAAAGTAACTATAAGAGAGAGGCTCTCTATGGAGCCTTTCTCTCTTTTTTGTATGTTGGTAATATATTTTTCCCATATCTATTCTATCAATGGGAAATTTAATGAAAGACGATTCATATGGAATCCGTCCTCAGCAGTTGGTTTTGTGGTGACAAAATTGCGACAAAATTCGGCTTGCCGGCGGCAGGGCTTTATCTTTGGGTGAAATTCCCCCGACGGATGCTCTCTTGATAAAATGCATACGCGGCAAGTAAGGTCTCTCTGTTTTGCCTTCGCAGCAGATAGGCTGACGGAGCGCCAGCAAAGCTGATACGCCCCAAAAGGTGATTTTATCACGGAAGAAGTGCGCGCGTTCTGATATACTAAAAATACAAAATAACGTTTCATTCGTCTTCGTGGCCCTGTCGCCACTTGAAGCTGTGGCGCCGTGGTTTGAGATCCGGCGGGAACACGCGGCCGAATCGGGACAAAAGCAAAGGAAAGCGGAGGACAAAAAGATGTCTGTTATCCATGTTAGCAAGGAGAATTTTCAGCAGGAGATCGTAAACTCCGACAAGCCCGTTCTGCTGGATTTCTGGGCCCCCTGGTGCGGCCCCTGCCGGATGGTCGGCCCCATCGTCGATGAGATCGCGGCGGAGCGGGGTGATCTCAAGGTCGGCAAGGTCAATGTGGACGAACAGCCGGAGCTGGCCCGGCAATTCAACGTGATGAGCATCCCCACGCTGGTGGCGATGAAGGGCGGGGAAATTGCCGGCCGGATTGTGGGCGCGAGGCCGAAGAGTCAGATCCTCGCTATGCTGTGAGGAGGGGCGCAATGGGAGTATTTGATTTTTTGCGCGGCCCCGATATAGATCAGGGGATCAAAGAATATGGCGAGACCCACGGCGCAGTCCTGCTGGATGTCCGCACCCCGCAGGAATACCGGCAGGGGCATATCCCCGGCAGCAAAAATATTCCGCTTCAGGAGATCAGCCGCGTGAGCGGGGAGATCGGCGGGAAAGACACCCCGTTATTTGTGTATTGCCAGAGCGGGGCAAGGAGCCGGCAGGCCGTGGACACCCTGCGGCGCATGGGGTATGTCCGAGTAAAAAACATAGGCGGCATCGCCGCCTATACAGGAAAGGTGGAGACAATATGAAAGTCGTGATCGTGGGCGGCGTGGCGGGGGGCGCCACGGCGGCGGCCCGCATCCGCAGGCTGGATGAGCAGGCGGAAATTGTGGTATTTGAGCGCTCGGGGTATATCTCCTATGCCA
>CAZKRQ010000273.1:0-3090 GCA_964555125.1 uncultured Oscillospiraceae bacterium | reverse complement strand
TATGCTTCTGCTTACCTGTACAACGTTCTTTTCACTGTTTATATGGGTTATTATAATGCTATTTCCACATATATTTGCAATGGCATTTTCACCTGACAAAGAACTTATTGATTTTACTGCTTATGTTATGCGAATATACTGTCTGGCAATGGGCATATTTGGAGCGCAGATAGCTTGTCAGTTTACTTTTACAGCAATTGGCAAGGCAAAGGAATCCATCCTTATAGCTGTTATGCGAAAGTTTATCTTGCTTCTGCCGCTTATTTATATTGTCCCCCATTTTGTGGAAAATAAAACAAACGGAGTATACCTGGCAGAACCTATTGCTGATTTTATATCTGTAATCTTTGCAGTAATTTTGTTTTACTTCCGATTTACAAAGGAAATGAAATCTGTAAAAAAATAATACAAAACAAAATGGCAGGAATTTTGTTCCTGCCGTAAAACTTATTAGGGTATGGAAAAACCGCATAAACACAGGGTTTATGCGGAATTCCGATGGCGGAAGCGGTGGGATTCGAACCCACGAGCCCGTGAGGACTACCTGATTTCGAGTCAGGCCCGTTATGACCACTTCGATACGCTTCCATATTACAGCCGCGAAATTTATTATAAACGCTTTTGTTATGAAAGTCAATAAAGAAACAGCTCAGCGATAAAAGCCACAACACAGCATACGGCGGAAACCAGAAGCAGATCACCGCCGAGCCAGGCGAGGACAATCCCCGCCGCGAGGGCCAGTGCGCCGGCAACCGGTGACTGTGTCGCCTCGAGAATAGCGGGAAAAGTCATTACAGAGAGTGTAACATAAGGAACATAATACAAAAAGGATCGGAGAAAACGGTTCTTGATCTGCCGGCGGATCAGGGTCAGCGGCAGCACGCGAACCGCATAGGTCACGCCCGCCATCACGAGCAAATAGATGTTTATGTTATGCGTCACCTTCCTCCTCCTTTCTCGGGAAGAGCGCTGCGGCGCCTCCGGCAAGCAGGAGCGTAATCAGGATGGTGCGCGTCCCTTCTGAAAGGCCGGAAAAAAAGTCGATTCGCGCCACAGCAAAGCTGATAAGAAAGCTGAGCAGCACAAGGACGGCAATCACGCGGTCTCTGCGCGCGGGCGGAATGACAATGGCGAGGAACATGCCATAGAGCGCAACGCTCAACGCGCTGACAACGCGCGCCGGCAAAATATTACCGGCGGCAATCCCGACACCGGTGCCCGCCGCCCAACCGGGCATCGCGACCAGCATTGCGCCGTAAAAATAAAACGGATCAAGCCAGCCCGGTTGCGCGATCGCGAGGCCGAACAGCTCGTCGGTCACGTCAAACCCGATCAAGAGGCGATGCGCGAGAGATGTTTCGGGCGAGAGCTTTTGACTCAGCGCACAGCTCATCAGGAAATAGCGCGCGTTGATGATGAGGGTCATGAGCGCAACCTCCGCATAGGGAGCGAGCGCAGCAATGAGGGTAAACCCCGCATATTCACCCGCCGACGCGTTGTTGAGCAAGCTGGCCAAAAAGCCCTGCAACGGGCTCAGCCCCGCTTCGCGGGCGACAATGCCGAGCGAAAAAGCGACCGCAAAATATCCCAGGGCAACCGGCGTTCCGTCCTTTATGCCCCGGCGCAATGCCTCCATATGCGATGAGCACAAGCTCTCTGCCGGCGCCCCTTTCTTGCGTTTCATTCGACCCGCGCCCCCCTTTTTTTCATTATACCGCGCGCCGCCGCAAAAGTAAATTGCACAGTATGCGTCATCTGCACACAACACACAGCTGCGGCGTGCTCTGTGTTGTGCTTAATTTGTATCTGTGATATGATCTAAATGCAATGGGAGGAAGAGAAAAATGGAAGATTTGGCGGTCGAAGCAGAGAACAGGCCGGTCATTATGCTTCTTCACGGCGGCGGTCTTGGGCCGTGGAATTATCGCGAAACGGCGGCGATGCTGCAAAACCGTTTCCGGGTTGTGACGCCGGTATTAGACGGACATTGCGGCAGCGACCGCCGCTTTGTTTCTATCGAAGAAAACGCGCGGGCGTTGCTGGAATTCATCGACAAATTATTCGGCGGGCAGGTATTTTTGATCGGTGGGTTATCTCTTGGCGGACAGATCCTCGTTGAGATGCTTTCCCAGAGAAAGGATGTCTGTAAATTCGCAGTGATCGAGAGCGCGCTGGTCTTGCCGATGAAGGGGCTTGCGGCCCTAATCCAGCCCACTCTTTCTCTGTGCTATCCCCTCATTCAAAAACGATGGTTTGCGAGGGCGCAGTTTCGGTCGCTCCATATCAAGCCACCGCTGTTTGAAGAGTATTATCGCAGCAGCGCCGCAATATCCAAAGAAGACATGATCGCGTTTTTGCAGGCGAACGCGCGCTACAACATCAAAAATGAGCTGGCTGATTGCCGTGCAAAAGCTCTGATATTGGTTGGCGAAAAGGAGCAACGCATCATGAAGGCCTCGGCGCAGCTTCTCGGCAAAACTATTCCTGCGGCAAGTTACAGGCTTTTGCCCGGTTATATGCACGGAGAATTGAGCCTCAACCATGCCGCGGAATATACGGAAATGTTGCTCCGTTTGGCGGAAGAAGACGAAGGTTTCCCTCCGGGGCGCGATAAAAAATTGGCGGAGCCGAAAATCACGGAAAATAACGATCCGCCGTTGCGCCAAAACATTCGATGACACCGAGTTTGCGTCCCGTTTCTCATAAGAGGGCTTTCGTCCACGGCTTCCGGCTCTCCGCCGGTTGCCTGGGCAATCGTTTCATAGGGCAAAAGCTTCGGATCCCCTATGTGAAAGCACCTCTGTTTTTCTTTGCAGGGGTTTTTGCGTCCTGCGGATCAGATACCCGGCCGCACTCCGGCAGCGTCCGTACATTCCCCCGATTTCCCGTTGTGCGTAATGCCCGCAAAAGGAAAGGAAAATAATTTCCCGGTTTTCTCCGGCAGGGATAACAGGGCGGCGGCACGCTCCCCATTGATGCGGCTAACTGTCTGACCGCATATCGCAACGGGGTATTCTGCATAGGGTACTTCAAAATATTCTTCTGTTGTGCCTAAAGGGTAAAATTTTTCTTCTGTGCGGCATTCAAGGG
>CAZKRQ010000272.1:937-3091 GCA_964555125.1 uncultured Oscillospiraceae bacterium | reverse complement strand
CCGCCCGCGCACGTGATGTTTATCCTCGCGACGACCGAGATTCACAAGGTCCCTGCGACCATCCTCTCGCGCTGCCAGCGGTTTGATCTCAAGCGCATTTCCGCGCAGGATATAGCGGCGCATCTGCTGCACATCGCTTCGCTGGAATCCATCGACCTCACCCCGGAGGGCGCGGCGCTCATCGCCCGCCTCGCCGACGGCGCCATGCGGGACGCGCTGTCCCTGCTTGACACCTGCGCGTCGCTGGGCGGCGCGGTGGACGAGGCCGCCGTCGCGCAGCTGACCGGGCTGGCCGACAAGGAGTATCTCTTCGCGCTCGCCGGCGAGATTCAAAAGCGGGACATTGCGGCGCTGTTTGCCAAGCTCGCGGAGCTGCACCGCAATTCGCTCGACGCCTCCCGCCTCGCCGCGGAGCTGCTGCGTCACTATCGCAATCTGCTGATGGTGAAGCTGATGGGGCGCGGCGCGCTCAGCGACTGCGCGAGCGGCGACGTGGACCGCTATCTCGCGCAGAGCGAGGGCTATCGCGAAGAGCAGCTCACCGATATTCTGCGCCAGCTGGCCGACACGGCGGATAAGCTCAGCGGCGCGACCGATCGGATGCTGTTGATGGAGCTGTGCTTTATTCGCCTGTGCGCGCCGCCGCAGACGAACAGAGAAGCGGCGCCCGCCGCGCGGGAGAAAGCGGCGACCGCGCCGGCGCAGGCGGCAGGCGCGGCGGATGCGCCGCCGTGGGAGACCGCTTTGCCAAAGACGGCCGCTGCGCCGCCCGAACCCGCTCCAACGCCGCTTGCAAAGGAGAGCAGGACCGGCGCGGCGTCGCCCGGCGCGGACGCGCCGCAGGCCCGCCCCCGGGAGGGCGAGGCGGTCGAGCTGAAGGGCTGGGATCGGGTCGTGGAGGCGCTTCAGGGGCGCAGCGGGATGCTGTATGCGTTTTTACAGGGCTCAAAGGGCTACCTGACGGCCAATCACGTTCTCATTGACGGCAGCGCGATGTTTATCCAGCATATCCGCGAAAACGCGGCGTCGAAGGATCTGATCAAGGCCGCGATCGCCGAGACAACGGGGATCAACCTGCCGATCGGCCCGTTTTCGCCCGACAAGGTGCGGGTGACGGCGCCGCCGGAAGGGGAGGCCCGGGAGGGGCGCCCGGCGCCGCCGCTGCCGGAGAATCCGCCTGGCGACGGGGAGGATGAGCTGGCGGCGCTGTTGGATCGCGCCGCGGCCGGCGGCGTTGAGATCGAGATCAGGGAATAAATTTTTGATATAAGGAGAAGACAGGATGAAAGCGAGACTGCCGGAGGGCTACGGCATGAGCCGCGGCGATATGATGAAGCAGGTGCAGAAAATGCAGGAGGATATGGCCGCGATGCAGGCCGAGCTCGCGGAACGGGAATATCAGGGAACGGCGGGCGGAGGGATGGTCACCGCGACGGTCAAGGGCAACCACACCGTGGTGCGCGTGGACGTCAAGCCCGAGGTGATCGACCCGGACGACGCCGAGATGCTCGGCGACCTCGTCGCGGCGGCGGTCAACGCGGCGATCACGGCGGCGAACGAGGAGTCGGACAGCGAGATGGGGAAGCTGACGGGCGGGCTCAATATCCCCGGCCTGCTGTAAACCGCGATGGGCTACAGCATTCCGTCACTCGAGAGGCTCGTCGACAAATTCGCCTCTCTGCCCGGGATCGGCAGAAAGACGGCGGCGCGGCTCGCCTATTGGATATTGGCGCTTGACAGGGATGAGGCGCTCGATTTTGCCAGGGCGATCGCCGACGCGCACGAGCATGTGCACCAGTGCCCCGTCTGCCACAATCTGACCGACGCGGCGCAGTGCAATGTGTGCGACAGCCTGACGCGGGATCGCTCTCTGATCTGCGTCGTGGAGAGCCCGCGCGATGTGGTCGCGATCGAAAAAACGCGGGAATACAAGGGCCTTTATCATGTGCTGCACGGGCTCATTTCGCCGATGGACGGCGTCGGCCCCGAGCAGCTCTATATCAAGGACTTGGTCGTCCGTGCGGCCGACGATCAGGTGAAGGAGGTCATCATGGCGACCAACCCGACGGTCGAGGGCGAGTCGACCGCGATTTATATCAGCAAGCTCATCAAGCCGCTCGGCGTGAAGGTGACGCGGCTCGCTTACGGGATGCC
>CAZKRQ010000272.1:0-927 GCA_964555125.1 uncultured Oscillospiraceae bacterium | reverse complement strand
TCGCGCGCTGGAGGGGCGCAGCGAGCTGTAGGGTGAGGGGAAACTGCGGCTTTCCAAAAAGGAGGGGTGGCTGGTGGCGGACAGAATTTCCACCAAAACACTGGCTGAAAATCGAAAAGCGCGCCATGAGTATTTTGTGCTGGAGAGCTTTGAGACAGGCATCGAGCTGTACGGCACCGAGGTCAAGTCAGTTCGCGCGGGATCGGTCAATTTAAAAGAGAGCTGGGTCGACATTGAAAACGGCGAGCTGCTTGTCAAGGGGATGCATATCAGCCCCTATGAAAAGGGGAATATTTTCAACAAGGATCCGCTGCGGGTCCGGCGCCTGCTCATGCATAAGAGGGAGATCATGCGCCTCTTTGGCAAGATCAAGCAGGAGGGGCTGACCCTCATTCCCCTCTCGGTCTATCTCAAGGGCTCGCTTGTAAAGGTGCAGCTCGGCCTTTGTAAGGGCAAAAAGCTCTATGATAAGCGCGCCGCGGCCGCGGAAAAAAGCGCGAAGCGCGACGTTGAGCGCGCGGTCAAATCGCGCAGCATTTGAGGCTTTGCTTTTTTTCGAGAAATGCGGTACTATAATAGAAACCGCGCCGTTCCCAAACGGCGCGGGTCACCGTGGGGGCGCAATGGTTTCGACGGGGATTCGGAAGCTGGGAAAGCGGGTAGCGGTGGGGAACCGCTGAAAACTCTCCAATTTAAAAATAGCTAACAACAATAACGTAGCTCTCGCGGCTTAAGCCGCGTGTCGCCTGTTCTGAGACCGCGTAGGCTCGGGCGGCATAAAATTACGCGGTGAACGTGAACACGGCAAAGCTTTGCGCCGTGTCACGCACAAATGAAGCTACCGACCGCACGGCCTGTCTGCCGGCCTGTGCGCGGGGGAATCCTGTTGACAGACTGCACCCGGAGATAGTCCCGGTGGACGGGTTT
>CAZKRQ010000271.1:2336-3097 GCA_964555125.1 uncultured Oscillospiraceae bacterium | reverse complement strand
ACAGACACCCGCGGCGAGGGCATCATGAGCGCGGTGTTTGACTCCTATGGCGAGTATAAGGGCGAGATCGCCATGCGCTCGACCGGCTCGCTGATCGCCTTTGAAAACGGCGAGAGCATCGTCTATGGCCTTTACAACGCGCAGGAGCGCGGCACCCTCTTTATCGGCGCGGGCGTGCCGGTTTATGCGGGCATGGTTGTCGGCATGAGCCCCAAAAGCGAGGACCTCGTCGTCAACGTCTGCAAGAAAAAGCACCTGACCAACACGCGCGCCTCCGGCTCGGACGACGCGCTGCGGCTCATTCCGCCCAAGCAGATGTCGCTCGAGCAGTGCATCGAGTTTCTGGCCGACGACGAGCTGCTCGAGGTCACGCCGGGCAATCTGCGCATCCGCAAGCGCGAGCTCGACCACGCGCAGCGCGCCCGCGAGCTCTCCCGTCTCAAGAACGCGGCGAAGGGCTGAGCGAAGCGGATCAGGTATCTGCGGGAGAGGACTGAGGACTGGCAGTTAGGGATAAAAAGGGATCGATATGCAAGGCATTTCCTTTGCATATCGATCCCTTTTGTGCGTTGATGAAATACAGGGCGAAAAAATCCGTAGAGCGGCACGAAGCAGATTATCGACGATGTCCGCCGTGGTGGCCTGATCCGCCGTGATGGCGGCCGGAGCTGCCGGAAGAGGAACCACCATGGCAGTGGCTCGGGTTGTCGCAGTCGAGCGGGCAGCTGTGATGGTGGCTGTAGTCGGCGCAGCCGGCCGGG
>CAZKRQ010000271.1:0-2236 GCA_964555125.1 uncultured Oscillospiraceae bacterium | reverse complement strand
CATGGTGGTGGTCCGGCGCGTCGCAGTCGAGCGGGCAGCTGTGATGGTGGCTGTAGTCGGCGCAGCCGGCCGGGCAGTCGTGGTGGTGCGCGGGGTCCGCGCATTGCGGGTCGCTGCAACCCATGCCGGGAAGAAAAGTATCCTGATCCGCTGCGGGGCCGCCTTGTGCGCCGAATCCGCGTTGCGCCGGTTCATGGTGGTGGTCCGGCGCGTCGCAGTCGAGCGGGCAGCTGTGATGGTGGCTGTAATCGGCGCAGTCGACCGGGCAGTCGTGGTGGTGTGCGGGGTCCGTGCATTGCGGGTCGCTGCAACCCATGCCGGAGAGAAATACCGCAGTAGACGTGGTGGTCTGCACGGAAAGCAGCGCGGCCTGCCTGCCGCAGCCCGAGAGCAATGCCAGACCAGCCAAAACGGCGGCAAAAAACAATTTTCTCATAATTATCTTCCTTTCCGGGCATCGGATTCCAGGATAGCCTGGTCGCCAAAAGATCTGCCTGAGCCGAGTATAGCATATGCATATACGGAATACAAGGGAGAGAAAAGAAGCGAGTCGCCAGTCCGTCGGCGTACCGGCGATTGCTTCATGAGCTTTCCGGCTTCGTAAAATGCGACAAAGTCGGCGAGAATTCAGCCTCTTGCAGTGCTGCTTTTTTCGGATAATAGAAAGAGATGGAGGAGCTTGGTTTGCTGCGAAGCTCATGAAAAATTTTTTCGAGGAAGGACCCCAAAAACGTTTTTTGCGCAAATATTTGAATTGCAACCGAAAGTTGATAGTTTCGGCGACAGGCTTGGCCTATAATGGTGAGGAATGAAGGAGGATTTTTGCATGAATTTTGGGGACAACCTGAGGCGCCTGAGAAAAGCGAAAAAGCTATCGCAGGAGACGCTGGCGGAAAAAATGCAGGTCTCGAGGCAGAGCGTCAGTAAATGGGAGACCGGCGACGCCTACCCGGAGATGAAGCATATCCTTGCGCTATGCAGGATCTTTCATTGCCATATCAACGAGCTGGTCAACGACAGCTTGGCCGACGCGGCGTCACTGGACGAGGAGGTTAAAAGCAAAGTGATCAAGTTCAAAAAAGAGCAGCAGGACAGAATGAAGGGGTTGAGCAAGGCGATCCTGGTGATCGCCCGTGTCAGCAGGATCGTCATCTATGCGTGCATAGGCTGCGTGGCCGCCATGATGATTCTGCTGGCGGCCGTGGTGAATAAGATCGAAGTTGTGGACGGCGAGCTGCGGTATAACGGAGAGCAGAGCGCGGTGCGCGTCGAGGAGACCGAAGACAGGGTATCCTTAACGGTTTTTGGCGCGGTTTTTGCGGACACAACGGAGCGCGGGGAGATCGACGCGCTCAAGGAGATGCTTGCCGGCCACTCCAGCGCGATGATTGTGGGCTACGCGGAGACGGGTCTCGTCTTTGTGCTCGCCAGCCTGATCCTGGCCTGTATTCTGCTCAAGGCGCTGGAGAAACTGTTTCACAACATCCACGAGGGGGACACGCCCTTTACGCTCGAAAATGTTCGCTGCGTGAAGAAAATGGCATACCTCATGATCGCGCTCACCGTCCTGCCCAATATGGCGGATGTGGTATTGGGTATGCTCATAAAGACGGATTTTCGCATGGAGTTCGGCGTGTTTAGCGTGATCGAAATTCTGTTTTTGTTCAGCGTCGCCTATATTTTTCAGTACGGCTATGAGATCCAGCTGGATTCACAGGGAAGGATCTACGGAACCGACGCCTAATGCGCGGACCGCACGGAAAAACAGGCGTCCCCGGCATTGCCGGAGACGCCTGTTTCGCATGATTCGAGCCCCCTTCGCGGCAAGTCCCCCGCTCGCGGGAGATCCCGCCGTCCCTGACCTGCGCCAAGCGATTTTTCGCTCCCATTCGACGGAGCGCTTCTCCGCGCCTGCGCGGCCGCCGAAAAGGGAAAATCCCTTGGCTTTTAGCGGAGAATCCATAAGAAAACGAAGCGGCCACATCTACCGCAAAACACGCAACGCGGCGGGACGGACGAGAGGAGGCCTCTATGGCCGGCAGCCTTATTCGACCGAAGCCCGCAAACCAATTTGCGCCTCACAAGCAGGAGTCATCACTTTCCCAGCATGAACTTCAGCCGGGTTTTAGAGATGATGATATGACAGATTGTGCTTCCGATTAAAATGAGTAAAATCCAAACGACATAAGATGCGATTACTTCATATAGGGGTGTAGAATCGCTGATATGCCAGCCG
>CAZKRQ010000270.1:0-3099 GCA_964555125.1 uncultured Oscillospiraceae bacterium | reverse complement strand
ACCCGCAGAGCTGCGCGCCGAGAAACGCGCGCTTGCATTCTTCAAACCGCGCCCGGTCAATGCCCTGCGCTTTCAGGCGCGCGATCTCTTTTCTGATTTCCCGCGCGGCGCGCTCCGGGTCGGCGGACTCGCCGCCGAAGGTGACGCACAGGTACTCGGGCGTGTCGATCGAGCTCGCCTCGAACGTCTCGTTGAGCACCCCCTCGTCATACAGCCGGCGGTAGAGCTCGCTTGTCTCCCCCGATCAGGTCGAGCAGCATCTGCAGCGCGATTTCCCTGCGGCCGCGCTGCGCGGGCGGGTGCGGCTTCTCCTTAAAGCCCAGGCTGAACAGCGGCGCGAAGACGCTCATGCGGCGCTCGAGATAGGCCGCCGCAACGGCTTCGGGCTCGTCCGGCACAAGGCGGCTCACACGGCCGGCCGGCTTCGGCATTTTTGGGCACTCCTCGCCGCAGATCGCCATGACCTGGTCGAGTGTGATGTTGCCCGCCACGGCGAGCGCCATGTTTTCGGGGCGGTAAAAAGCGTTGTAGCAGTCATAGAGCAGCTCGGGCGTGATCTGCGCAATCGACTCGATCGAGCCCGCAATATCCTCCTTGAGCGCCGAGACGCTGTACAGGCCCTTCAGCGAGAGCATGGCGATCGCCCAGTTGGGGTTGTCGTCGTACATCTGGATCTCCTGCCCGATGATGCCCTGCTCCTTGTCCACCGTCTGCCTGGTGAAATGCGGGCTGCCGACAAAGCGCAGCAGAATGCGCAGCGATTCCTCCGCGTTGACCGAGGTGCTGAACAGATAGGCGGTTTTGTCAAAGGAGGTGTAGGCGTTGGCGCTCGCGCCGGTTTTTGCAAACAGGTCGAACGCGTCGCCGTCCTCCCCCTCGAACATCTTGTGCTCAAGAAAGTGCGCGACGCCCGCCGGCACCCGCACGGTCCTTCCGTCAATCGTAAAATCGCCGGTCGTCGAGCCGATCTGCGCGCCGAGCAGCGCGTAAACACCCTTTTTCTCCGGCATGGGGCAAACCAGCACCGTCAGGCCATTCTCCGTCACAGTTCGATAATACGCCTCGCCGAGCCGCTCGTTTTTCACGGTTTCAACCTTCATTGCGGCGCCCCCTTTCTGCAAAGGCGGCTCGTGCAGTTGAGCGTCAGCTTTTGCATAACCGCCTGAATCTCGTCGGCCGTGATCGATTCCAGCGACGCGAGATCCTCCTCCGGCTCGGTCAGCTCGCCGAACCGAAGAATCGATTGGAACTCATATTTCGCGATCGAGCCCGCGCTGTCGCGCAGGCCTCCGAGCATATTGCGATAGAGGAGCTTCAGGTTTGCGAGCTCCTCCTGCGACGGCCCCTGCGCCGCAAAAGCCGCGAGCTCCTTCGCGACGGCCTTGGCCGTGCGCGCCGTGTTTTTTCCCTCGATGCCGCATTCGACAAACATGCCGCACGACGAATAGCTGGGCGACGCGCCGATCGAATAACACAGGCTCTGCTTTTCGCGCACGTTTTGAAACAGCCGCGAGGTCGGCGTGCCGCCGAACAGGGCTGTGCCCGCGCGCAGCGCCTGCCACTGGCGTCGGGTCAGCGTCTCCCCGGTCGCGTAGGCCAGCGCGAGCTTGTCCTGCTCGACCTCCATCTCGGTGACGACCTCCCGCACGGACGAAAGGCGGGGCACCGGGCGCATTGTCGGCAGCGCGTTTTCCTTCCAACGGTGCCCCTCGGCGAAGCCGGTGAGCCTGTCCTCCGCCTCCTGCGGGGCGGGGCCGACATAGATGAGCTCCAGCGAGGCGCTCCCGACCGTGTCGCGGTAGACCTGAGCCAGCCGCGCGCCGTCGATGGCGTCGAGATCCTCTTCAAAGCCGTCGCGCGGCAGCGCGCGCAGGTCATCCCCGAAAAAAGCCTCGCTGAGCAGCTTAAAGCAGTATGCGCCCTTATCGTTGATGATCGAGCGAATATTCTCCCGCTGCTTTTCCCTCTCGATCGCAAGCCATTCCTCGCGAAACGCGCCGTTTTCCAGCGCGGGCCGCAGCAGCACCTCGCGCAGCAGCGCCGCGCGCTCGGCGGTCAACGCGCCGCCGTCGGGCACCAGCGAGCCGTCCACCCCCTCTAACACGCAGTCGTTCACCCTCGCGAACGCATACGTATTATAGGAGGCGCGCATCGATGTGCCGTAGAGGTAGTTCAGCCGGCGCTTGATCGCCGTCACGTCGGGCAGGCTTTCGGTGCCCCGCTCGAGCAGATAGGGCAACAGCGCCGTTTCTGTCACGGTTTCGCGGCGCAGCGGCGCAATGAGCGCGGCCGAAAGGCGGCTCTTTTTATAATTGCCGCTGATCGCCGTAAAATGAAGCCCCGGTGCAATCTGTTTTCTTATCATTCTGCGATAAACTCGTCGTGGACCGCCTGTACCGCGCGGTCCGCTTCCTTTCTGTCCACAATGACCGAGATGGTGATGTCGCTTGTGGAGATCATTTTGATATTGACGCCCGCGTCGCTCAGCGCGCGGAACATGCGCGAGGCGACGCCGGCATGGCTGAGCATCCCTGCGCCGACGATCGAGACCTTTGCGACATTTTCGTCGACCAGATATTTTTTCGCGCCGATAACGGGCAAATTCTCGTCGAGCACCTCGCGCGCCGTCGCGGCGCTCTCGAGCGGCACGCTGAAGGTGATGTCGCGGGTGTTGTCCCGCGCGACCGATTGCAGGATAACGTCGACGTTGACGCCCTTCGCGCCGAGCAGCGAGAACAGCTTGAACGCGACGCCCGACCTGTCGGGCACCTCGAGCACCGAGATCGAAACGCAGCCGTCGTCCTTCGCCACGCCCTTAATCAGCATTCCCTCCATGTCCGCTACCTCCTTGACGACGGTGCCCGGGTTGCCGGTCAGGCTGGAGAGCACCTCGAGTTTGACGCTGTATTTCTGCGCGAGCTCGACCGAGCGGTTGAGCAGCACCTGCGCGCCGAGCGACGCGAGCTCGAGCATTTCATTAAACGAGATCTCGTCGAGCTTGCGCGCGCCCCGCACCCTGCGGGGGTCGGCGGTATACACGCCGTCGACGTCGGTAAAAATCTTGCAGACCTCCGCGTGCATCTGCGCGGCGATGGCGAC
>CAZKRQ010000269.1:0-3104 GCA_964555125.1 uncultured Oscillospiraceae bacterium | reverse complement strand
GCCGTTCTCAAACTCGACGATGGTCACGGTGTTGTCGTCGACGTCGGTGTCGTGCAGAACCGTCTTCATGCTCGCGTAAACGCTCTTGACGGGGTTGTTGTGGGTCATCCAGCGAAACCACGCGAGCGCGTGGCAGCCCATATCCATCATCACGCCGCCGCCCGCGGTCTCTTTCTGATAGAACCACCGGCTGTGCGGGCCGCTGTGCTTTTCCGCCTGCTTGAGCATGTAAATATTGCCGACGGCGCCGCTCTCGACGAGCGCGCGCACCCGCTCATATTTGGGCGCGAAGCAGAGCTCCTCGGCATACATCAGCTTTTTGCCGTTGGCTTTGCAGGCGGCGATCATTTCGTCGGCCTGTTCGAGGGTCAGCGCGAGCGGCTTTTCAACAATGAGGTGGGTCTTTTTGGCGGCCGCCTTCATGCAGGCCTCATAGTGCAGGAAGTTGGGCAGGCAGACATCCACGAGGTCGACGTCACATTCGGCGAGCAGCGTGTCGATGTCGTCATACACGGCGGGGATGCCGAATTTTTCGGCGAATTTTTCCGCGTTGGCGCGGTTGTGTCCATAGACCGCGACGATGTCGGCGTCGTGCACAAAGCGCTTATAGCTCTCGAGATGGATGTTTGCGATAAAGCCGGTCCCGAATACGGCAATTTTGACCTTATCCATGTTGTGAAAGACCTCCTGTTGATAAATTCTGTACCTTTATGATACAGGAAGATAAACAAGTTTGCAACCGACTTTTTCATCCCCGTGAAAAAAGAGGGGGAAATATGGATTTTGATTTTTGGAACGAGAAGATCGAGCAAAGCAACGAGCAGCCGCTCTATTTGCAGCTCGAGCGCTTGATCGAGGCGCATATCGAGAAAAACCGGCTAAAGCCCGGCGATCTGCTGCCCTCGGAGGGCGAGCTCTGCACCCGCTTTCATCTGAGCCGGTCGACGGTTCGTCAGGCGCTGGGCCATCTGGAGGAGCGCGGCGCGGTCCTCCGGCGCAGGGGGCTGGGCACCTTTGTCGCGCAGCCCAAGGTCAACCGCAGCCTGGATTATCTCTACAGCTTTTCGGCGCAGATGCGGGAGATGGGCTATGAAACATCCTCGCGCTTTCTCAGCTTTTGCGAGACCCGGGCGGACGAGCGGCTCGCCGCGCTGCTCGGGATCGCGCCGGAGGAGCCTATCTACGCGTTTGAGCGGCTGCGACTTGCAAACGGCGAGCCGATGCTTCTCGAAAACACGATGATTCTCGCGCGGCATTGCCCGCAGCTCACCGAGGCGCAGCTGCACGAGCGCTCGATCTACGAGCTGGCGGCGGCGCAGGGCGTGCGGCTGGGGCAGGCGGTCGAGACCTATGAGCCGGTCGTGCTCGACCGCAAGCAGACCGAGCTGTTGGCCTGCGCCGGCAATCGAAGCGCCTTTTTTATCACCCGCCGCAGCTATACGGCGCTCGGCGAGCTCTTCGAGTATACGCGCTCGTTCATGGCGGGCCAGCGGTCGCGGCTGCAAATCACGCTGCGTCAAAATCAGGTGACATTCACAAAATATGACGGTTCAGGGCCTTGACAGAGAGAGAAAAAGCGAGTACACTAAAAGTATCAAATGTACCATACGTTTAAAATAAGCGATAACAGTCTAGGAGGTTACAATGAAACCGAGCAAAAAAGCGTCTGAGATGTCGGTAAAAGAATTGGCGGCTTATATCGATCAGTCGGTCCTCAAGCCCGAGTTCACCGAGGCCGACATCCGAAAATACATCCAGGAGGGGGTCGACTTCGGCTGCAAGACGGTCTGCATCAACCCCTCGAGCCTCGACATCGCGGCCGAGCTGACCAAGGGCACCGACACCAAAATCTGCGTTGTCTGCGATTTCCCGTTCGGTTTGTCGACGACCGAGTCCAAGGTCATGCAGGCGGAGATGTACTGCAAGCGCGGCGATATTTTTGAGCTGGATATTGTCGCGAATTACGGCAAGATCCGCAGCGGCCAGTGGGACTATGTCCGCGACGACATCAAGGCGGTCACGGACGTCTGCCACAAATACGGCACGGCGGTCAAGGTCATATTTGAGACCGACGCGCTGACCCTCGACGAGGTCAGGCAGGCCACCGAGGTCGCCATCGAGGCGGGCGCGGATTTTGTCAAAACGTCGACCGGCTTTTATACCGGCGGCAAGAGCGACGGCGCGACCTGCGAGGTCATTCAGGCGATGATGGATGTCGCGCAGGGTCGCTGCAAGATCAAGGGCTCGGGCGCGATTCGCACGCGCGAGCACTTCCTTGAGCTGATCGACATGGGCATCGACCGTATGGGCATCGGCTTTAAGTCGACCCCGATCGTGCTGGGGCTGCAAAAATAAAGCGATCTGTTTTGGGGCCTTTTCGAGCTCTCGCAGAGTCGCTGCGTTGTCGCCCTCAGGGCGCAGAGAACACCGAACCGGCGGGTTGTGAAGCGCGGGAACAGGTAAAAACAGAAAAACGCGCGGCGCGGGTTTATCCTGCGCCGCGCGTTTTCGCTGATTTGATCTCGGAAACCGCCGGCTTTGCCGGTGAAAGGAGCCCGAAAAGATTTTTAGCGTCCAGCGTCGGGCGAAGCGAGCTGCGAATAAGCAAGCCGGCAAGTGAATATGGGCTCAAAAGCAGGGCATAAGCGCCCGTCTAAGGGCGACAGAGAAGCGGAGAAAAAACGAAATGCCTGCCGCGAAAAAGCCTTTTTGGGCCCAATCGGGCCTTCGGCTTGGCCGTAGGCCGTGGCTTAAGTGAAAAAACGGCGTGTTGCCTGGCCCCCGGCGATTTGTGGCGATTCCATAAGAAAGCAAAAGGACGGTATGAACGCAAAAAGGCACGGCCGCTGTGGCGCGCGAGCCCTTGCCCTTCGTCAGGGAGCGACGCGGCTCCCGGCCCTGCGTCTGCGCTTTGCGCGCGATGCGGCCCTGCTTTGCGGGCTCGCCAGGCGCTTCGCTTTCTTTATTTGCCGCCGCGCTGCCCGCGCTCGTTTATGGTGGTGTGCCGCCTGCTCCTATTCGCGCAGCTCGAGGGGGAGACCGTCGGGGTCGAGGAAAAAGGTCATTCTCTCTCCCGGGTCGCCGTCCAGGCGGATGGGCTCGGT
>CAZKRQ010000268.1:0-3125 GCA_964555125.1 uncultured Oscillospiraceae bacterium | reverse complement strand
TGCGGATGTACCGCCAGAAAGTCGATGCTCCCGGTCTGATAGGAAAATGCGGCGGTTCCGTAAAAAACACAGCGGCCGCATCCGGCGAAAAGCGCATCCACGGCGTTTTCAAGCCTTGCGTTCCATCAAGGAGTACGGTGGCTCTCGGCCTCGTATCTGTGCCTTCTGTGCGATGCGGCCCTGCTTCGCTGGCCAAGCAGACGGTGCGTCTTGTTATTTCACCATTGCTCAACGCCGCCGTTGTTGTTTTAGGCTCAGAGCAAAAGCCTTTAGTTCGACGCGCCGCCGGGCAAATCACTTCTGCGGGCGCGTATAAAGTGGATCGGCAGACCGTGTGAGAGAAACATCTGCTCGTGCTCTGTCAACACGAGGCCGGCGGGCACGCCGTTTTCGTAGAGATCGCCGACGGCGGCCTCTACAGTAAAGCCCGCTTCGTCAAAATAGCCGAGGCTGTCCTCAAAAAGGGCGTCGTCATCGGTCTTAAAAAGAATGCGTCCGCCATCTTTGAGAAAAGCGCGATATTTGCTCAGCTGACGCGTGTGGGTCAGCCTTTTTTTCCTGTGCCGGTTCTTGGGCCACGGGTTGGGGAAATTGATATAGATCGTGTCCGTTCTGTCCTCCGGCGAGAGCATGAGGTCGATGCGCTCGATGTCCCAGCTCATGATGAGGATATTGTCGGGCGCGCGGCCGGCTTCGGCAAAAGCGGCGTCAATGTGACGCTTGGTCAGCGCGAGCACCTCGCTTTTAATGTCGAGAGCGAGATAGGCGCGCTCGGGGTGCGCGGCGGCCTCATGGGCGATGAAGCTGCCCTTTCCGCAGCCGAGCTCGACAAAGAGCTCGGAGCGGTTCGCGAATTGCCCGCGCCACCGGCCGAGGAGAGAAGGAGGATCGGACACATAAAAAGGGCACGCGGCGAGTTCGGGGCGCGCCCAGGGCTTCCTGCGCATTCTCATTTAAATTTTCCGCCTTTTGCTTTCTTTTTCGCGGTTTTGGGCTTCATGACGGAAAAACCGAAATCGCCGAGGTATTTACCCAGGCCGTAATAGCTGCCGTGGCAGTAGCCGAGCACGGCGGCCTTGTCCAGCCGAAGCTTGCCGCCGGCGGCGATATAGCGCTCGTCGACACAGACGCCGACAATATCGGCGAGAAACATGTCGTGGGAGCCCAGGGGCTTGGTTTCAAAAACGCGGCATTCGAGGCAGACGGGGCTTGCGCAGAGCATCGGCAGGCCAAGCACGGGCGAGCGCTCGGTTTCAAGGCCAAGCGCCGCGAATTTGTCGAGCTCGCGGCCCGACCGGCAGCCGCAGAAATCCACGGCGCGCGCCATTGGCTCGGTTGCGAGATGGATGAGAAAGCAGCCGCTGCCCGCTATGATTCCATGGGAGAAGCGGGAAGGCCGCACCGAGACGTAGGTGCGGGGCGGCTGCGTGTTGAGAATGCCGGTCCATGCGACGGTCAGAATGTTGCTGCGGCCCTCCTGCTCGCAGGTGACAAGAGCGGGCGGCACCGGGGCGAGCAGCGCGCCGCCCTTCCATGAGACCTTAGCCATGCGCCGCCTCTTTGGACGTGCCGAAATGGAGCAGGCTGACATTGGGCGGCCTGCGTTTGGCGAAGGCGATGGGCAATGTGTAGATATAGCCGATCAGAAGAAAAACGCCGCCGGAGTATACCTGCAAGAGCGCGCTCTGTCGGATCTCGCCGCTCTGCGCGAGCACGGCGCGCACGTTTTGCACCAGCTCGTTGAGGGTGAAGACATAGTCGCCCGCGCGCCAGTTCAAAAACACGAGATAGCAGAGGAGAGCGCCCGCGGTGAGCGCGAAAAACAGCAGCGGCAGCAAAATCACGGTCAGACCGCGCCCGACGCTTCCCTTTCCGCCTAGAAATTTATATCCGTAATAGGTCAGGATGGGGAAGAGCGCCGCGCTCCAGGCGCAGTAGCGGCCGGCCGCGCCGAGCCGGAAATACAGGGCCGCGGCGAGCAGACAGGCGAGCAGGCCGCCGGTGAAGCCGAGCACGGAGCCGTGCGGCCGCGCGCCGCTTTTTTTGGCGGCGGCGGGCTTGGCGAGCAGCCTTTCGGCGCAGGCGGGGTCGCAGGAGTGCGCGTGGTTGGAGAGTCGAACATACCGCGGCTCGGCCCGCAGCGGGCGCCCACAGTTGGAGCAGACGGAATCGCCGGGCACGCCCAGATCCCGCAGACGCTTGAGGAAGAGCGGGAAGAAGTCGAGCAGCAGTTCGCTGTCCTTTTTTGCAACGGTGACGCTGGCGCCGGTCGCCGACATGCTGAAGCTCTTGAGGCAAAACGACGAGGACTGGCTCTGCACATACTGCTTGAGCGTGTCGATCACAGGGGCGTCGACGCTGACCAGACGGGCGTCGACGAACAGCTCCAGCTCCTTTTCGGTCGAGACAAAGGTCACGGTATACCCCGAGCGGGAGCCGAACGCGATGTCGTCGCTTCGTGTCAGGTCGAGTTTTTTTGCGATTTTTCTCAGCATGTCGTCCTCCTGCTGTATGCTTGTCCCTTTATTTTACTCCATTTGTGGGCGGTAAAGCAACTACGCGGCGCAAAAAGTCAAAATTCGTTGGTCAGGCGGCGGCGAAACAGGAGATCCAGCGTTTCGCGCGGGTCGGCTCTCTCATAGAGAACCGCGTAGACCGCCTCGCAGATGGGCAGCTCGACGCCGTATTGCCCGGCCAGCACGCGCAGCGCGCGCGCCGTGTAGTAGCCCTCGGCCAGACGGTCGAAGGTCTCGCCGCGCGCGAACCGCTCGCCGAACATGCGGTTGTGGCTGTAGGGGGAAAAGACGGTCGCCTCATAGTCGCCGAGATGGCATAGGCCGTAGGCGGAGAGCTCGTTGCCGCCCATGGCGCGGATCAGACGGGCGATCTCGCGCGTGCCCCGCGACATCAGCGCGCCCTTGAGGGTGGACAGGCCGAGCCCGTCGAGCAGACCGGCCGCAATGCCGATCACATTTTTGGAAGCGGCGCCGATTTCGTTGCCGGTCAGATCCGCGCCGTAATAAAAGCGGATCAGATCGCTTGAAAACGCCTCGACAAGGCGCTTTTTGACCGCCTCGTTGTCGCTGTCGATCACCATACAGTTGGGGATGCCGCGTGTGAACTCC
>CAZKRQ010000267.1:0-3136 GCA_964555125.1 uncultured Oscillospiraceae bacterium | reverse complement strand
GCGGATGGGAAAAAACTTGCCCTGCGAATCACAGGAGGACATCGATTCCCGCGCTCGTTGTATATTGAAAACCGCGTCGGGCGTGAGATTTGTCGCACGCTTTGGGGTGAATTGCAGCGGTTAGAAGTTCGCATTGTCGAAGAGGTCGTGATAACAGATCCTCTTTTGCAAGATAACAGAATCTGCGGAGCGCAAGGGTTTGCAGTACGAGATGCATCTACCGTTGAGTTCATTGCAAAAAGCGTGATTATTGCAACAGGCGGTATCGGGTATGTATATGCTTTGACGGACAACCCGAGCGATGTGACAGGGGACGGTTTGGCATTCGCGCTGAGAGCGGGAGCGCAGCTGACAGATATGGAATTTGTTCAATTTTATCCGATCAGCTTTTTACACCCTCTCTATGCCCGCGGACAAGTTGCAGGATTCCCAGCTTATGTAAGGTTGTTTAATGCTGCTGGTGAGCGTTTTATGGAGCGCTATGATTCGCGTTTGGAATTGGCGACAAGGGATACGCTGAGTGTTGCAATCGCGTCGGAGGTTCGTAGAGGATACGGTTCACCGCATGGCGGAGTTTATTGCAGTCTGGAGCATTGCAAGCAAGGAAGGCTGGAACAGGAACTGCCAGGCTTGTTTGACATATACCGTGCGACGAAGATAGATCCCTATAAAGACCGTTTCGAGATAGGACCCTCTGCACATTTTTTACAGGGTGGCGTGTCTGTGGATCACAACCGCATGTCGCGTGTCGACGGACTTTACGCTGTGGGCGAGGCCGCTGCAGGTATGCATGGTGCGAACCGTTTGGGCCAAAATGCATTGACCGAGGTGCTGGTTTCTGGTGCTGTTGCGGGGCGGAATGCTGCCGAACGGGCAGCGCAGGTGCGAGGAATTACACCGAAAGCCCAGCGAAAAAAAACGAAAAGTGGAAAGATAGATCATGTATTCCGCCAGCGAGATATTATACGCAACGTTATGCAGCAGAATGTAGGCGTAGTACGCGAAAAGGAGGGGCTACGACGGGCGGCCAACTTTTTGTTGGAGTGTAGGCAAGATGATTGGAAGTGCCCCGGCTGTGGAAAAATAAAAAAGACGGCTTATGAAAACGCATGTATGGCATTGATCGGTTACTGTGTGGCGGAGAGTGCAAGGCTGCGTACAAGGTCACTGGGTTGTCATTACCGATTAGACGAATCGACCGCAGGGGCAGATGAACGAGATGTACGTGTGGTGGCCGAATGGGGCAGCGGAGCGCCTGTTGTCGGATTGCAGAGTCGGATAAAGGATATTCCGAAATGAAAACAAATGTGATAATTTCAAGGAGCTGCAACGGAGAGAACTCTTTCGACCAAACATATAGATACGAGTTGGAAGAAGGTATGTCCGTTTTGCAGGTTTTGCAGCTGTTACAGAAAACGGACGAAACACTGTGCTTTGATTTCTGCTGCGGAAATGCATGCTGTGGAGTCTGTGGTATTATGTGTAATGGCATGCCGGGCCTCTCTTGTAGATTGCCCGCGGTACCTGACATGAGGCTTGAACCATTGCGAAACATCCCGATTATTGCAGACTTAGCGGTAAATCGAGATGACTACGATATGGCGCGGCGAGAGATGAATCTGTTTGCGGAGTTTTCGGGACACGACATGGAGCTGCAAACGCTGTCTGATACGGATCAGGCAACGATTAAATGTTCGGGGCGCTGTATTGAGTGCTTGTGTTGTTTGGCGGTTTGTCCGATATACGGCTCCAAACCTGATGAATTTGTGGGTCCCTGTCATTTTGTTCTTTTTGCACGCCGCTTTTTTGATCCGCGTGACCACACAGATCGTGAGATTCAGCTGAGAAGTCTTAATCTGCATCTTTGCATGGAGTGTGGGCTCTGTTCTGCAGTTTGTCCTGTGAAAGCCAATCCGGCGGAATGGATTGCCCGATGTAAGCACAAGTTATTATAAGGCAGGAGGCTTATGAATGCATGATAAAGCGGAAAGAGTGAAAGCTGCACTGGAACGCAATCATATCAATGCATGTGTGGTATCCTCAGTGGAGCAGGCGAAAGCGCAGGCGTGCGCTTTTCTGACGGAAGGATGCCGTGTCGCGGTGGGCGGTTCGGTGACACTGTGGCAGACAGGTATCATGGAGCAAATCGAAAATGGGCACTACTTTTATAACAGTCGTTATAAAAGGGGAGAATTTAAGCTGGATGACGGCCTATCAGAGGAGCAGATACAGCAAAGCTACAAGGACGCATACACGGCAGATGTCTATTTTACAAGCGCGAACGCGGTCACAGAAGACGGAAAGCTTGTTTTTGTCGATGGGCAGGGGAATCGAATTTCAGCTGTCGCTTATGGTCCACGCAAAGTTATTGTTGTAATTGGGCTTAATAAAATTGTGAAAGATGAACAGGAGGCATGGGAAAGAATTCGAACAATTGCAGCTCCACAAAATAATTTGCGCTATCAACGGACAACCCCTTGTGTCAAAACTGGCTATTGTGTAGATTGCAGACACCCTGATCGTGGATGTTCCGATTATTTGGTTGTAGCTCAGCAACGCGATTATCGCAGAATCTATGTTATAATAGTTGAGAAAACGCTGGGATTTTGATCCAACCGGCGAATATCAACGAAAGTAGAGAAATAACATATGATGTTTGAGGGTTTTGTCGAAGATCGAAAGTTGTCGGAGCAGGAGAAGTTGTCTCCGTTTAAAACGGAACAAATAATTTTATCAGATACAGACAGAGCTATATTAAATTCCTGTGAGATGCTGGTAGATGGGCTCGCGGAATATCTCGGCGATGGCTTTGAGATTGTTCTGCACAGTATGGAGAGTTTTGACTGTTCGATCATAAAGATTGCGAATGGGCATCATACAGGAAGGAAGCTTGGTTCACCCATTACAAATCTCGCGCTTTCTCTTTACAATAAAATAATCAATGGTGAGGAAGATAAAACATATGTCACCTATCACGCGACGAATAACAAAGGAGAACCATTCTATTCCACAACAATGGTAATTCGGGGTGAATATGATCGGGTGATCGGTATTTTGTGCGTCAACTTTTCGCTGAATACACCGCTTGTGGATATTTTTCGCCAATTTAGTGGGAACAGCGTTGTTGAACGCGAAC
>CAZKRQ010000266.1:0-3183 GCA_964555125.1 uncultured Oscillospiraceae bacterium | reverse complement strand
GCCGCTGCAGTATTTTCACGGCAACAGCACGGGCGACGTTCTCTCGCGCATCACCAACGACGTCGACACCCTCTCGCAGGATCTGAGACAGAGCCTGACGCAGGCGATCACCTCGGCGACGACCTTTGTCGGCGTGCTGGTGATGATGCTGTCCATCAGCGGGTGGATGACCCTCGTCTCGCTGCTGGTTATCCCGCTGTCGGCGGTCGGCGTCGCCGTGATTGTCAAGCACTCGCAGAAATTCTTTCAGGCGCAGCAGGAATGCCTCGGGGATGTCAACGGCCACGTGGAGGAGATGTACGGCGGGCATATCGTCATCAAGGCCTTCGGCGCGGAAAAGACGACCACCGAGATGTTCGACGAGCGCAACGACAGGCTGTATAACTCGGTTTGGAAGGCGCGCTTCCTCTCGGGGCTCATGCAGCCGCTCATGTCGCTGATCGGCAACCTGAGCTATGTGATCGTCTGCGTTGTCGGCGCGTCCTTGACGGCGAGCGGCTCGCTGACGATCGGCGGCATCCAGGCGTTTCTCCAGTATGTGCGCAACCTCAACCAGCCTATTTTGCAGATGGCGAATATCTCGACCCAGATTCAGCAGGCTCTCGCCGCCGCGGAGCGGGTGTTTGAGTTCCTCGACGAGCCGGAGGAGCCGGTCTACCCCGAGAAATATACGGTTCTCAATGAGGGCGAAGCGCCGCGGGAGAACAGCGTGAAGATCAGCGGAGCAATTCGATTCGATCATGTGCGGTTCGGCTATGACCCGGAAAAGATCGTCATCCGCGACTTTTCCGCCGACATCAAGGCCGGGCAGAAGATCGCGATTGTCGGGCCGACCGGCGCGGGCAAAACGACGATGGTGAAGCTGCTGATGCGGTTTTACGATGTCAACGGCGGCGCGATCCTGGTCGACGGGTGCAACGCGATGGATTTCGACCGGAACGAGCTGCGCACCGAGTTTGGCAAGGTGTTGCAGGATACCTGGCTGTTTAACGGCACGATTATGGATAACATCCGCTATGGAAAGCTGGACGCCACGGACGAGGAGGTCATCGCCGCGGCAAAGGCGGCGCAGGTGCACCACTTTGTCCGTTCGCTGCCCGGCGGGTATCAGATGGTTTTGAACGAGGACGCGACCAATGTTTCGCAGGGCCAGAAGCAGCTGCTGACCATCGCCCGCGCCATCCTCGCGAACGCGCGCATCCTCATTCTCGACGAGGCGACCAGCTCGGTCGATACCCGCACGGAGGTGCTCATCCAAAAAGCGATGGACAACCTCATGCGGGGCCGGACCAGCTTTATTATCGCGCACCGGCTCTCTACCATCCGCGACGCGGATCTGATCCTCTGCATGAATGAGGGGGACATTGTCGAGCAGGGCACGCACGACGAGCTGATGGCGAAAGACGGATTTTATGCCAAGCTCTATAACAGTCAGTTTGAGAGCGCCACGGCGTAAAGGAAGAAGCAAGGCGGCGGTTCTGATTTCAGCCAGAACCGCCGCCTTGCCTGTTGCGCTGTGATTGCCGTTGGAAAAGCTTGACGAGGGATGAAGAAGCCCGTATAAAAGAGCTTTTGCCAGAAGATGCGGCGGCTTCCCCGATCTTATTCAAAGGAAGGAGCAGGCGGCGGCTCCATGAGAGAACAAAGCGGCCGCATCCGACGCAAAAAGCGCAGCCGCGGCGTTCTTAAGCCTTGCACTCCACCAAGGAGCGCTGCGGGCTTCATTCTTGTATCGGCGCTTTGTTTTCCACACGCACCACCGCATTTGGTACAGAGAATAAGGGCGCGCCGCCCTCACGGTCCTATAGCCCTTGACCTTTTATCCCGAAAAGTCCGCCTTTGACTTTTCGGGAAGAGGAGGAGCCGCGCAGCGCTCGACCGTTTCGCGAAGGGAGTCGAGGAACGCCTCCTCGCCGAAGGTATTGAGCTTGAAAAACATGGCCTGGCTGCCGCCCGCGGCGATTGCGCTCAGCCATAGGTGGCCGGCCGCCTCCAAGAGGGTGAGGTTCAGGCTCACCCGGTTGCCGCCGAGCGCGCTGTAGCGCTCGAACACCCGCACTGCACAGCGAACCCCGGGCGCGGAAAAATCGCCGCCGTCCTCCAGAGAGGCGGAGACGCTGCCGGAGAGCACTCCGTTCTCGAGCTCGCGCAGCACGGTATCAAAGTCGCCGTACAGCTCACATTCCAGTTTTGCCATGATTTGCGTCCTCCGATTGCGCCGGGATGTCGTTTGGGGCCTCCTCCAGAGGGCGGTTGTCGAGGCCATAGCCCTTTTTCAGCAGGTTGGCCTGCACCGCCTCGGCGATGAACACATAGATGATCGCGACGATCGGCACCCCCACAAGCATACCGACAACACCCCAAAGAGAGCCGAAGAAGCAGATTGAGATGAGAACCCACAGCGCCGAGAGGCCGGTGCTGTTGCCGAGGATGCGCGGGCCGATCACATTGCCGTCGAGCTGCTGGAGAACGAGAATGAAGATGAGGAAGTAGAGCGCTTTGATCGGGCTCTCGATGAGGATAAAGAAGGCGCTCGGAATCGCGCCGATCACCGGGCCGAAGGTGGGGATAATATTGGTGACACCGACAATGCCGGAGATGAGCAGCGCGTTGGGCAGGCGGAGGATCAACATGCCGATAAAGCAGAGAATGCCGATGATGAGGGAGTCGAGCAGCTTGCCCGTGATAAAGCCGCTGAAGATTTTGTGAGAGCGCCGGAGCACCGAGATGGTCAGGTCGTATTTTTCTGCGGTGGGGGTCAACGCACGGATCACCAGACGCGCGTGACGGCCCAGCCGCTCCTTGTCGGCGAGCACATAGATAGCGATGAAAATCGAGATGATGCTCTTGACAATGCCGTTGCCGATGGTGCTGCCGATATTGATCGTCGTGTTGAGCAGGTCGGGCCATGTCTGCTTGGTCCAGTCGGTCACCATGCCGATGACCTCGTCCCACTGGCCGAAGACGGCGCTGACAATGCGCTCGTCGATGCCGAAGTGGCCCGCATATTCCCGAATGACCGACTCGGACTCGGTCAAAAAGGCCTCCGCCTTGACCACGAGAGACGAGACGCTGCGGACAAACTCAGTAATAATAGATAAAAGCAGGCCTGCGATGACGAGCAGCGCTATCAGAAACGAGAGAAAGAGGGAGACGGTTCGCATCAGCTTTTTGGGCTTGAGC
>CAZKRQ010000265.1:0-3189 GCA_964555125.1 uncultured Oscillospiraceae bacterium | reverse complement strand
ACGCTGTCCGTGTCAAACGGCGCGGTCGGAACGTTGTAATTTGCGCCCGAATACAAAGCGCGTTTGGTTACGCGCAGCTCGTCCAGATAGCAATATTGAAAGCAGTCGACCGCCATATCAAAATTGAATTCGCTGTAGTTCGTCTCATCGGGAACGGACGAGACCAGAACGCCGTTGATATATTGATGTAATACGCCGTTTTCCCGGACAATCGCGCAGCTCACCCATTGGCCGACAGGGAATTTTTGAAATTTTTTATTGCCAAGATAACCAAGAACTCCCGACCCAGTATATTTAGAAAAAAGAGGCGAAGTCACATAAAATGAATGCTCACCGACTGGGATATTATAGCTACCGCTCTTTTCAGTCAAATTTGTATAACCGAAACCAAGCTCGAATAAATCGAAAATAGAAACCGCCTGTTTTTCAAAAATACCCAAATCAGCGCTGGAAATAAAATCATGCTCTACAATCGGTTTTTCTTCAAAATTCGTCACCCACGGCACACCTTCACAATAAACGCCGTTACTTAATAAAGCATATTTTGAAGGTTCGTATACATATAAGGATTTTGTAGTATACATCAGCGTTATATCGCCATGATTCCCCCAATTGGGTCCTGAAGGATTCGTGTGCCAACTATCTGGTAAACTCGAGTCTACAAGATAGCGATCAACAGTATTCTGGTGCGACCCATCAGATAAAATTGAGTAGCTATGGCTATGGTACCAATAGAGCGGACTTGCGTTTAAACCGTTAAAATCAAATGAACGAGTAGTAACCGGCGCAGCGTAAAAGCGAAATTCAACGGTGAAATCGCCCGTGCCGACGTTCGTCGGAACCGTAAAGGAATGCTCGGAGCCGTCGAGATACAGGCAGGCGTCAAATGCGTTGCTCTCCAGATAGGTCGCCGAAGCGCCCGAATTCCAAACAATATTGTTTTTATGCGTGCTGCTGTCCGTCACGTCCCCGTCAAAATGATAAAGCCCCAGCAGGCCGCCAGCTTCCGACATCTCATAGTAATTGGAAACGTCGTAGTTCATCACCATGCCGTAGACGTCTTTCGGCGTCAAATCAAAGCTGTTGCGCCCGTCCGGCAGCTCGTAAAAATAATAGACCGTCTGGCGCGAATCCCACTCCGCAGTGGAGCCGACATAAGTCACATAAGTGTATGTCGGGGCATAGGTGATGTAATAGTCATAGTTGTTTGTGACGGCGTAATAGGTGTTGTATGTGTTGTTGTAATAAATCTGATTGTAATTGTTGGTCGTGTATTGATTCGTCGACGTATCGATATAGTTGATCGTCTGGGTCGATGCGTCGATGATGTTCGTCGTGTTTACCCCGCCGCTGCGGGCCGCAAAGACGCCGTTGCCGCTCGAGGCCATCGCGGTCAGCGTGTCGTAAAAGCGCCGTTCCGACGTGCGCGCCATGATTTCCGCCTGCGTGGTCGCGGTCGTCCCGGCTATATCGATCATCGTTTTGCCTGCGCTTAATACTTGATTAATTGCTGCAAGCGGGTCAAAGGAAGCTGACGGAGCGACCGACGCCGAGACCGGCACAGCCAGCGCCGTGACACCGGCAAAACAGAGAAGCATTGCCGTCAACACGCAAAAGATTTTCTTTTTCATTTCTGTTTACCTCTCAAAACAAAACCCCGGCAATCCTATTCGATTGTCGGGGCTTTGTTGTGTGCAGGAGATTTGCCGAAACTTAGCGGGCCGCTTTCTTCAGACGGGAGAAAAGCTTAATACCGAGAGGAACCAGACCGGCAGCGAGCAGGAACAGGAGAATCGGCTGTTCGGTGATCTTGCTGATCGTGGTGCCGACGAGCGACCACACGTCGCCCATTGCGTTGATTACAGTTTCCATTGCGGTCGTTGTCGTAGTACTGAGTGCAACTGGCATACTACTTTCTTTCCTTTCTATTTATTTCGCCAACAGGCTTTCGCCTGTTAAAGCCGTGCATATTTTCGGTCTTACTGCCCTACCCTATTTCAGGGCTACAGCACGCCAAATGATTTACAGAATGCGGAAATCCTCCGCGCGGCCTTTCTTGTTGTAGACGATCTCTACGTCATGATTGATGAACTTGTTGTAGTCCCCTCCGCACGCTTTTGCGACTGCCTCCGCGCGCTCATTCATCAAACTGATTTTGTTGGGCTCCAGTCCGATGCATCCCTCTTGCGGCTCTACCACAAAAACCGAAAGCCCCTTGACCTGTTCGCCCGACGCATTCTTGAAGTCGTAGGGCCGAACGCCGATTAGTTTTGCTTTACCCATTTTTGATACCTCTCTTTTTAATGGTGCCATTATTGGCACCCACAAGCACATTATAGTGCCAATTTCGGCACCTGTCAAGGTATAAAAACAATGAAGTGCTAAAATAGTAAAAATAACTAAAAGGAAGTGAGTAAAATTATAGATTATAGAGACAGAATTAGAGCCCTGAGAGAAGACAACGAATTAACCCAAGAGCAAATTTGTAAACTTTTAAATATATCTATAAGAACCTACAAAAGAATTGAAAAAAAAGAAACAGAAGTGAGCGGAACAGAATTAATAAAACTTTGCACTATATTTAGAACTACAGCAGATTATTTACTTCTTGGAAAAAAATAACATTTAAAAGCAATAAAATTTTTAATTTTTTCAGAATATGACACCAAAGACAAAAAATCGAATGACGAAATAAATGGACAAACTGTAGTTAAAATGATGCAAAAGTAGAGAATATGCAAATTTATTCTTTTTATAGTTCTCCTGCATTCGTATAGTAAGATAAATAAAACCAAAAACTAGTAACCACTCAACAACACTATAAATCAAATAAGTTAACCAGTTTCCGCTACTAACACCTGTAGAAACATGGTATAAAGAATAAATTACAATACAGATATTCAAAAGCCACCATATAAGAAAAGAAACCAGAGAAGAAGACAAAAGCAATGAATAACTTAGCTCATTCCCTACATAATTTTCTGCACGTAAAACACAAAAACGAAAAATCAAATACAAAACCAAGCATTTTATTGTAGGTTGAAGAAAGGCAAGAACTATGGTAACAGTTTTCATAAATATCACCCTCACTAATTCTAGATAAATATAACACTTTTTTCAAGGCTCCCGCCTTGCCCCCAAAGGCCCCCGCACTCTATAAACTGGGTGCGGGGGCCTCTCGTTGCCGGG
>CAZKRQ010000264.1:2517-3201 GCA_964555125.1 uncultured Oscillospiraceae bacterium | reverse complement strand
CGGTATCCGCCCCGAGCGCAAAAACGAGTATCCGCACCAGTTCTCCGGCGGCATGAAGCAGCGGGTGGTGATCGCGATCGCCCTCGCCTGCGAGCCGGAGCTGCTCATCGCCGACGAGCCGACCACCGCGCTCGACGTGACGATTCAGGCGCAGGTGCTCGCCATGATGAAGGAGCTTCAGCAGCGCCTGAGCACCTCGATGATCCTCATCACCCACGACCTCGGCATCGTCGCGCAGACCTGCGACGACGTCTGCGTCATGTATGCGGGCGAGGTCATCGAATACGGCACGGCCGAGGATATTTTCACCTCGAACAAGCACCACCCCTATACCGACGGCCTGTTCGGCTCAATCCCGAGCCTCACGGTCGAGTCGAAGCGGCTGAACCCGATTAACGGCCTGATGCCGGACCCGACCAACCTGCCCGAGGGGTGCCATTTCGCGCCGCGCTGCCCGCACTGCATGGAGATTTGCAAAAGCTGCAAGCCGTCTTACTTTGTCGACGGGTCGCACCGCATCTTCTGCCATTTGTTTGAGAAGAAAGGGGAGACGGACGCATGAGCGACGTGTTGATTCGCACAAGCAACCTGAAAAAATATTTTAAGGTCTCCAACGGCATTCTGCACGCGGTCGACGGCGTCGACCTCACCATTGAGCGGGGCAAGACGCTCGGTGTCGTCGGC
>CAZKRQ010000264.1:2181-2507 GCA_964555125.1 uncultured Oscillospiraceae bacterium | reverse complement strand
GAGCACGCTGGGCCGCGCTATTCTGCGCCTGCATGAGCCGACCGGCGGCGAGGTCTACTTTGAGGATGAGAACATTCTCGAGTATAAGGCCTCCAAGCTAAAAAAGCTGCGCCACAATATGCAGATCATCTTTCAGGATCCCTATTCCAGCCTGAACCCCCGCATGACGGTGCAGGACCTGATCGCGGAACCGCTGATTATCAACAAGGTTTACCGCACCAAAAACGAGGTGTATCAGCGGGTGGCGGAGCTGATGGACATCGTCGGGCTCTCCGAGCGGCTCACCGCCGCCTATCCGCACGAGTTGGACGGCGGCCGACGCCAGC
>CAZKRQ010000264.1:305-2171 GCA_964555125.1 uncultured Oscillospiraceae bacterium | reverse complement strand
CTGCGACGAGCCGGTTTCGGCGCTCGACGTTTCGATTCAGGCGCAGATTCTGAACCTGCTGATGGATTTGCAGGATGAGTTCGGCCTGACCTACATGTTCATCACCCACGACCTGTCGGTCGTCAAGCATATCTCAAACGACATCATGGTTATGTATCTCGGCGTCTGCGTCGAGCGCGCGCCGTCCGAGGAGCTGTTCCGCAACCCGCAGCATCCCTATACCAAGGCGCTGCTCTCGGCGATCCCGATCCCGGATATTTCCATGCGGAACAAGCAGATCGACGTCATCAAGGGCGAGGTGACCAACCCGGTCGATCCCAAGCCGGGCTGCCGCTTCGCGCTGCGCTGCCCCCATTGCAGGCCCGAATGCACAGGAGAAAACCCC
Source organism: uncultured Oscillospiraceae bacterium (assembly GCA_964555125.1). Classification (GTDB taxonomy): domain Bacteria; phylum Bacillota; class Clostridia; order Oscillospirales; family Ruminococcaceae; genus CAZKRQ01. The sequence goes on along the minus strand of CAZKRQ010000264.1, from coordinate 1,786 downwards.
GCGCTTCGCGAGGTCTCGCCCAACCACTTTGTCGCCTGCACGCGTATCAACGAAATTCAACATGAAAAGGTAGGACAACAACAATGAATACACCGGTTCAAACCAACGCGGCGCCCGCAGCGATCGGGCCCTATTCGCAGGGCGTCGTCTGCGGCAGCCTGATCTACACCTCGGGCCAGATCCCCGTCAACCCCGCCGACGGCTCGATCGGCGCGACGATTGCCAAGCAGGCCCGGCAATCCCTCGAAAATGTCAAGGCGGTGGTCGAGGCCGCCGGCGCGACCCTGAACGACGTCGTCAAGACGACCGTGTTCATCAAGGATATGGACAGCTTCGCCGAGGTCAACGAAATCTACGCCTCCTTCTTCAACGGCCCGGTTCTGCCCGCGCGCTCCTGCGTGGAGGTGGCGCGGCTGCCGAAGGATGTGCTGATCGAAATCGAAGCGATCGCGCTCAAGCACTGACGGGCGCCCGACTGAAAGGAAAGGAGTTTAGCCCCATGGGACAGAATCTGTTTACCGACGACAAGGTCGATTTCAAGACGCTGCGCGAGCGCGCGACCGGGATGCGTTGGGGGGCGCTGCCGGAGGACGTGATCCCTCTGACGGCGGCCGACCCCGACTTTAAGCCCGCGCAGGAAATCCGCGACGCCATGATCGAGTATATTCAGGGCGGCTATTTTCCCTATTCGTCGCAGACCGGCATCCCCGGCCTGCGCGAAAGCATCGCCAGGGGGCAGGGGGAGCGAAACGGCGTGAAGGTCGACCCCGGCTTTGTGCTGCCCGTCGACAGCGCCGCCGAGGCGCTTCACGCGGTCGCGCTCTCGATCCTCAAGCCCGGCGACGAGGCGATCATCTTTGACCCGGTCGATCTGCTTTTCGGCATTTCGGTGCGCTATGCCGGCGCGAAGGAGGTCTGCTATCCCTCCGTTTATGAGAACGGGAGGTGGAAGCTCGACGATCTGGAGAGCTACATCACGCCCAAGACCCGCATGATCTGCCTTTGCAACCCGCATAACCCCATGGGCTATGTCTATACCCGTGAGGACCTGCTTCATATTGCGGAGATCGCGAACCGCCACGATCTGTGGATCATGAACGACGAGATCTGGTCGGACATCGTCTATTCGGAAAGCCGCTTCACCAGCATCAATACCCTCGGCGCCGAGCTCAACCGGCGCACCATCACCTGCTACGGCTTCAGCAAGGGGTTCGCGCTGCCCGGGCTTCGGGCCGGCTATATCTACACGATGAGCAAGGAGGCCTATGACACGGTGACGAAGGTCGCCAACGGCCATTTCTGCGGCGTCGACGTCGTCACACAGGTCGCCATGAAGGCCGCCTATGACAAGGCGTTCTACTGGGTCGACGCGTTCCGCGGGCATCTTCAGGAGATCCGCGACGTGGTCTACGAGCGGTTTTCCAGAATGCCGCTGATCCGGGCAACCAAGCAGCAGGCCACGTTTGTCACCTTCCCGGACG
>CAZKRQ010000264.1:0-295 GCA_964555125.1 uncultured Oscillospiraceae bacterium | reverse complement strand
GACAAGCGCGGAATTCGCCGCCTATGCCCTCGAGACCTGCCGCGTCGCCATTGTGCCCGGTACGCCCGAGTGGTTCGGCCCGCGCGGGGAGGGGCATGTGCGCTTCTGCTACGCGACGAGCCACGCCGTCATCAACGAGGCGATGGACCGCATCGAGCGGGGGCTGAAAGCCCTCGCCGACAAACGGGCGTAAGGAGGTAGCCGGATCATGCCTGTTCTCGATCAAAGTATCCCCTGCTTTCGCTTTTTTGAGGAGCTGTGCGCCATCCCGCACGGCTCGCACAATGAGAAGGCG
>CAZKRQ010000263.1:0-3218 GCA_964555125.1 uncultured Oscillospiraceae bacterium | reverse complement strand
TCCTTGAGGGTGATGCCGTCAATGAATTCCATGACGATATACTGCACCGTGTCGGAGAAGTTGACGTCATAGACCCGCACGATGTTGGGGTGCGAGAGCAGCCCGATGGCCTTGGATTCGTTTTTGAAGCGGCGCACCAGCTCCTCGTTGTCGAGAAACTCCTCGCGCAGAATCTTGACCGCGACGATGCGGTCCGCCTTATGGTCGCGCGCCTTATAGACGTTCGCCATGCCGCCGACGCCGATCAGCTCCAGAATCTCATATCTCCCGTCCAGCTTTTTGCCGATATAATCGATCATCGTTTTCCCTCCGTTCTCACGCTCTGAGCACGACAGCGGTGATGTTGTCGAACCCGCCCGCGTCCACCGCGCGCTTGACCAGCTTTTCCGCCGAGCGGTAAAACTCCTCGTCGCGCACGATCTCGATCATTTTTGTCTCGCTGACCATATTCGAGAGGCCGTCGCTGCAAAGCACGAGGGTGTCGCCCTTTGCAAACCGGCATTCGTCATAGTCGATGCGCGTGTCGGCGTCGACGCCGAGCGCGCTGGTGATGATATTTTTGTTGGGGTGGTTGAGCGCCTGCTCCGCCGTGATCTTGCCGCCGTCCAGCAGCTCCTGCACGATGGAATGATCCTTTGTCAGCTGCCTGATGGTGCCGCGCGCGATGAGATAGGCCCGGCTGTCGCCCGCGTGCACGAGCTGCACCAGATTTTGCCGCACGATCGCCATCACAACGGTCGTGCCCATGGTCACCGCCGCTTCCCCCTCCTGGCTGAAGGCGTAGATTTTGCGGTTACAGCGGCGCACGGCGTCGAGCATAAAATCCTTGATGCTCTCCGGCGTCGGCAGATCCAGGACGTTTTTCTGAATCTGCTGTTGCAGATATTCGCCCGCCATCCTGCTCGCCGTCCCGCCGTCGGTCACACCGCCCATACCGTCGCACAGAACGATCCAATAGGTGTCGTCGGCCAACCGGCCGGCGCGGTAAAAATCCTGATTCTCGGTATGCCTACAGCCGAGATCGGTGCTTGCAGTGATCTTCAAATCAAATCCTCCGCGTTCCGAGAGTTATTGTTGTTCCGTTTCACGCCTCAGCTGCCCGCAGGCGGCGCTGATGTCCGTGCCGAGGGTGCGCCGCACCGTCGCGTTGAGGCCGCGCCGCTCCAGCTTGCGGCGGAACGCCTCCGCGCCCGCGCGCGTCGCCCTGAAATCCGTCTCCGCGATTGGGTTGACGGGAATCAGGTTGATATGCGCGCCCATGCCCCTGAGCAGACCGGCGAGCCGGTCCGCGTCGGCGTCGGTGTCGTTCCCGCCCTCAATCACTGCATATTCAAACGAGATACGGCGCCCCGTTGCTTCAAAATAGCGCTTACAGGCGTCCAACAGGGTCGCGATGGGAAAGGAGCGGTTCACCGGCATGATCTCGCTGCGCTGCGCGTCGGTCGGCGCGTGCAGCGAAACCGAGAGGGTGAGCTGGCGCCTCTGCGCCGCCAGCTCGTCGATGCGCGGCACAAGCCCACAGGTCGACAGGGTGATCGACCGCCCCGCCAGCCGGTAGCCGCGCGCGTCCGTGACGAGGTCGCAGAACCGCGTGACCGCGTCGAAGTTGTCGAGCGGCTCGCCGATGCCCATGAGCACAACGCTGTCCACCCGTTCGCCCAGCAGCGCGTCCACCTTATAGACCTGCGCGAGGATCTCCCCCGCCGTCAGGCTGCGCACCAGGCCCTTCTTCGTCGAGGCGCAGAACGCGCACCCCATACGGCAGCCGACCTGCGACGAGACGCAGACCGAGAGCCCGTGATGATAGCGCATCGCGACCGTTTCAATGCAGTTTCCGTCGCCGAGTCCAAAGAGATATTTTCTTGTGCCGTCGGCCGAGCGCTGCTCGCGCAGGATCGAAAGGGCCGTCAACTGCGCCTGCCCCGCAAGACGTTCGCGCAGCGCCGCGGGCAGATTCGTCATCTCGGAAAAATCCGCCGCCCGCCGCTCGTGCAGCCAGCCGAACAGCTGCTTCGCGCGGAACGGGGGCTCTCCCCAGCCGCGCAGCAGCGCTTCCAGCTCCTCCAATCGAAGCGACAACAAATCGGCGCTCTCTGACATTTTAACACATTCTTTCAAAAGTTGCTATAAAGAAGCCCTCGGAATCTCCGCTATGCGGAATAAATTTGAGACTTCCCTCCCCTTTTTCCGCGCCCGGGCAATCAACGCCCGGGTCGGCCGGGCGAAACTCGGGATGCTCTTGCGCAAAGCGCGCGGCCTGCCGCTCGTTTTCGCGGCAGTCGAGCGTACAGGTCGAGTAGACGAGCCGGCCGCCCGGCTTTGTCAGCCGCGCGCCGTTCTCAAGGATCGCGGCCTGCAGCGCAAACAGCGGGTTCTCCTCCTGCGGCGGCCTGCGGCGCAGCTCGGGCTTCGCGGCGATCTCTCCATAGGCCGAGCAGGGCACGTCGCACAGCACGCGGTCAAAGCGCGCCGCTGTATCAAAGGTGGCGGCATCGGCCTCGATTGTTTCAACAATCGAGATATTTTCCAGCGCGGCCTGCTTGCGCAAAAGGCGCAGGCGGCTCTCGTGCCGGTCCAGAGCAACAATACACCCTTCGTTGCGCATCTGCTGCGCGGCGGTGAGCGTTTTGCCGCCCGGCGCCGCGCAGAGATCCAGCAGCGCCATGCCGGGGCGCGCGTCCAGCGCCAGCGCCGCGGCCTGCGCCGCGCGGCTCTGGACGCGGAACTCGCCGCGTGCGCGCGCCTCACTCGCGAGATAATCCCCTCGCTGCACAAGCAGCGAGCCGGGCAGGCCGCCCGCGCGGGTCTCGACCCCCTGCGCGGCCAGCGACGCCGCCAGCGGCGCTTCGCCGGTCTTGAGAAGGTTGACCCGCAGCGCCGTGACCGGGCGCTCAAACAGCGCCTGCATCAACGCCTCGGCCCGCGCGCCGTATTGCGCGCGAAACAGCGCGACCAGCCCGGGGCAGAGCGAATACCGCACGCTGCATCGCACGGTCTCGTCCTCGATCTTCTCCAACCCGCCGAGATCAAACGCGGCGGCGCGGCGCAGCACGGCGTTGACCAGCGAGGACGCCGAGCCCTTCCTGAGCGCGCGGCCGAGCTTGACGCTCTCGTCGACCGCCGCGCGCGCCGGCACCGCGTCCATATAAAGGCATTGGTAAAGACCGCTGCGCAGCACGGCGCGGACCTCGGGGTCGAGCTTCGCGACCCCCTGCCTC
>CAZKRQ010000262.1:0-3237 GCA_964555125.1 uncultured Oscillospiraceae bacterium | reverse complement strand
AGCTTCTCTGCGAGACGATGCGGGACTTTGAGAAGGGCGTGCGCGCGTGACGGTAAGCGGAGGGGATGCGGCGCGCATCCGGCCGCTTGCGCAGGAGGAATGGCCTGCGCTCGCCGATTTTCTCTACCTCGCAATCTTTGTGCCGCCGGGGTGTGATCCGCCGCCGCGCTCGATTTTGCGCGAGCCGGGCGTCGCGGTTTATTTGGATGGGTTCGGAACAAGGCCGGGCGATACCGCGCTGTGCGCCGAGCTCGACGGAGAGCTGGCCGGCGCGGTTTGGGTGCGCCGCATTCACGGCTATGGCTATCTCGACGACCATACGCCCGAGTTTGCGCTTTCGGTCGCGCCCGCCGCGCGCAGACAGGGCATAGGCCTGCGCCTGATGCGCGCGATGCTCGCGCGGCTGCGGCAGGACGGCGTGCGGCAGGCGTCTCTCGCCGTGCAAAAGCGAAACCTGCCGGCGCTCGCGCTCTATCAAAGGCTGGGCTTTGAGACGGTGGGGGAAACCGGCGAGGAATGGATCATGCGGGTCCGTCTCGACGGGGAGTAAAGAAGAAAGGGAAGCTTGAAGATGTTTACCATAAAAAAATTCAATAATATTTCCGATGTTATCTACAGCCATCTGCCGCAGGAAAGCTTTGCGGTCACGGACAGCGGCGAGCGCTATGACGGGATTCTTGTCCGCTCCGCCGACCTGCACGAGGTCGCTTTCCCGCCGGAGCTCGCCGCCATCGCGCGGGCGGGCGCGGGCGTCAACAATATCCCGATCGACGCCTGTTCGCAGGCGGGCATCGTCGTGTTCAACACCCCGGGCGCAAACGCAAACGCGGTGAAGGAGCTGGTTGTCTGCGGTATGCTGCTCGCGGGGCGCCGGATCATACCGGGCGCGCAGTGGCTGGCCGAGCAGCATGAAAACAACGTGACCGGCATCGAAAAGCTGGTCGAAAAGGCGAAGAACCAGTTTGTCGGGCCCGAGCTGGCCGGAAAGAAGCTGGGCGTGATCGGTCTGGGCGCGATCGGGGTGATGGTCGCCAACGCGGCATGGAAGTCGTCGGCTATGACCCCTATATGTCGGTCGACGCGGCGTGGCACCTCTCGCGCGCGGTCAAGCACGCGTCCAGCAGCGACGCCGTCTTGCAGGAATGCGACTATATCACGCTGCACCTGCCGCTCAATGAGAAGACGCGCGGCATGATCGGCCGCGCGCAGTTCGCGATGATGAAAGAGGGCGCGGTGCTGCTCAACTTTGCGCGCGGCGGCCTTGTCGACGACGAGGCGATGCTCGAGGCGCTCGCGAGCGGCGCGCTCGCGCGCTATGTCACGGATTTTCCCAATGAGAGGATCCTCGGCCATGAGGGGGTGATCGCGACCCCGCACCTCGGCGCGTCGACGCCGGAATCGGAGGAAAACTGCGCGCAGATGGCCGCGAAGGAGCTCGCCGACTATCTGCAAAACGGCAATATCCGCAATTCGGTCAATCTGCCCGACTGCGAGCTGGCGCGCACCAGCGACCACCGCCTCGCGATCATCAACAAAAATATCACCAACATGGTCGGCCAGATCACCGCTGTGCTCGCCGCGCAGGGGCACAACATCGACCACATGCTCAACAAGAGCCGGGGCGCGATCGCGTATACGCTGATCGATCTCGAGCAGCTGCCGAGTGAGGATTGCCTGGCGAAGCTTCGCGCGATCGAGGGCGTTCTGCGCGTCCGGGTTTTTTGAGAGGAAAGGCGATGGACAACGAGATCAAAGCGGCGTTTCAACGGGTCGGCGCTGCGGTCCCGCGCATTCTGCTGCCGGGCCGGGAGATCGACTACACCAAATTTGCGGTGATTGCCTGCGACCAGTATTCCGCGCAGCCGGAATATTGGCAGGAGGTGCGCCGTCTGGTAGGCGACAGCCCTTCGGCGCTGCATATGATGCTGCCTGAGGCGTGGCTGAGCCGTCAGGGAGAGGCCACGACCGAGCGGATCGCCGGTAATATGCGGCGCTATCTTGCGCAAGGTGTGTTGGAGGATCGGGGCGAGAGTCTCGTCTATGTGCGCCGCGCCACGACGGGAGGGGTGCGCAAGGGACTGGTAATCGCCCTCGATTTGGAGCAATACGACTATGCCAGGGACGCAAAGAGCATGATTCGCGCCACAGAGGATACGGTTGTGGAGAGGTTGCCCGCGCGCATTGCGGTGCGCGAAAGGGCGCCGCTCGAGATGCCGCATGTCATGGTGTTGCTCGACGACCCGCAGGAGCTGCTCGCGAGGTGTCTCGAGCGGCTGTGTGGGGCGGACGAGCCCGCCTATGACTTCGCGCTGATGCAGCATGGCGGGCGGATCAGCGGAAGACTGATCCGGGAGAAGGGGGCTCTCCTCGCGGTCGCGGCGGCGCTGGAAACGCTCAGGGAGCGCAGCGGCGACAACTTCGTTTACGCGATGGGGGACGGCAACCATTCCTTCGCGGCGGCAAAGGCGCGCTGGGAGTCGCTGAAGGGCGGCTTGAGCGAGGAGGAGAGGGAGGATCACCCCGCGCGCTATGCGCTGTGCGAGCTGGTGAGTCTCTATGACGAGGGGCTGTCGGTCGAGCCGATCCATCGCCTGCTGATCGGGGTTGATCCGCAAAAGGTGCAGCAGGAGGTCGGCTTTGACGCGCTCAATCCGCCCTCGCTGCAGGATCTACAGCCGCGGCTGGACGCCTGGCTGCGCACTCATCCGCAGGCGCGCCTCGAATATATCCACGGCGCGCAGGAATGCCGGCGGCTCGGGGACCGGCCCGACCGGCTCGCGATCGTCTTCGACCGCTTTGAGCGCGAGAGCCTGTTTGACGTCGTGCGCGAAAAAGGCGCGTTTGTGCGCAAGAGCTTCTCGCTCGGCACGGCGGATGAGAAGCGGTTTTATCTGGAATGTCGCAGAATCACGAGGGAGGCCTGAGCCGGGCCCGAAGACGCGGACGCAAACGGGGGGCTCCCCTGTGCCTGTGGCAGCGCTGCGGGGGGAATTTCACATTGTCTGCGGCAAAGACAGCTTTGATTTTCTCTCTTGATTCGATGCACAATAGACAAAGCAAAGACAGTCCCTGACGGGACTGTCTTTTATGTTAGCGCGGACGGCGCTTAAAAGCGGACATTCGCGGCGGTCCCATAAGAAAACGAAACGGCAGCATCTGGCGCGAAAAGCGCAGCTGCGGCTTTCTCAAGCCTTGCATTCCACCAAGGAGTGCTGCGGCTTTCGGCCTTGCATCTGC